>MEUA01000060.1 GCA_001771505.1 candidate division WOR-1 bacterium RIFOXYB2_FULL_36_35 | reverse complement strand
TTAGGAGCTGATGTCCCAGAAACCGTTAGCAACCCTCCATCTAACAACGCATTATTTATTACAGGGGCAGAAATACCATTATTGCCGTAATTTACCAAGGCTATCCCTTCTCCATAATTTGAAAAGATTGAATTTTGGGAAATTGTATTTTTTTGAGAAAGACCATATCCAGAGCCTGTCATTCCATCCACATTCACACCCGCAGGATAAAAAGAGGAACCGTTGTAAGCAATAATATTTCCTTTTCCTATTTTATTAAATGAAGAGCCTTGCAGTATCTCCACACCATAAACGCCATTTCCCAAATCTAATGTTCCGCCGGCATCCACCCCTATATTATTCCCATAAATCTCGTTACTTCCAGAATTGTAACGGATTTTAATTCCGGAGAACCCGTTTGAAGAAATTACATTTTTGCCATCGGATGTCCCATCACCTATTTTATTATACTTTGAAGCATAAAAGTTTACAGCATGTTGGGCATTGGCAAGAGGAAGGGCTCCGCTCTTGTCAACTCCTATGAAATTGCCAAAAACTTCGCAACTATTTGAAGAGTTTAAATAAACGCCACCAAAACTGTTGCCGGAAATTATGTTACGGCCATTTACAGTTTTATTCCCGATTTTTGTATTGTGCGCAAAGTTTAGGCTCAAACCATAATTTCCATTCGAAAGCTTATTTGCCCCTGCGGGATCAGTCCCTATATAATTCCCCAAAATAATATTCCCTGTTGAAGAAAGCATAAAAATGCCTACATTTTTATTGCCGGAAATAACATTTCCGGATTTTCCATCCATTCCTCCAATTAAGTTATAAAAAGAATTACTTTCCAAAAGAATCCCATAATAATTTGGGTTTGCGGTACTGCCATCAGGAAGCAATCCTATATAGCAATTTTTTATGTTGTTATAATTTCCCCCTTTTATTCCTACGCCAGCTTTTCCTGTCCCATTAAATCCTACTATGGAAAATCCTTCTATTGTGCAATACTGCTTTTTGTTTATTATAAATCCGCTGATATCATTCTTCCCCGCAACAACCTCTATTTTAGGATGGTTGCCTCCACTGCCTGCCTCCCAGGTTTGAGTAGAAGCATCTATATCAATAAAATTGCTCTGTATCTCAAGGGATGAATTTACAACAATTCGAAACCAACCGTCGCTCCCATTTTGAACAAAACCCGGAGATGCGTTTCCTGAAGAGACCCCGACACCAGCCAATTGAATGTTAAATAATATACTACTGCCTTCTTTTGTGGCATTTTTAACAGCCCATGGAAGGGAACCTTCCCTCGTCTCATCAGAAGAACAGTTTAAAACAAAATATGTATTATCGACAACAGCAGGAACAGGCACTTGTGTATAAAAAACATTTAAAAGCCCCACATCCTTTTTGGCATTATCTCCCAAAGAGGATAAAGTCAATCTTATATTGCCATTTGCCGAAACAATATTTTTGTTATATATAACTTCAACCCTAAAATCCTTATATTCATTTGGGGATAAATCAAAATTATATCCTGTCCATGTCACGCTTTCCGTTATGTCATTTCCACCTGTAGCAGTATCATAATATGTTATTGTAAAATCACTTCCCGGATCTTGAGCGTAAATATTTAAAGTATCGCGAAGTGTTCCCGCATTTTTCGCTCTAAAATAGAAAACGCCCTTCTCCCCCATATATAAAGATAAATAAACATCTTGGCTGCTCGGCAAAGTTTCAAATATGCCCTCACCAACATAAACCCCTTCTACCGACGCAACCATCAAATCAGGCCGATAAATAATTTCTCCTAAAGGCACAAAAGTAGTAATTGACGACACAGCATCGCTTTTGGTCGGATCATTCTGCGAAATAGCGCTTATTTTTATCTCTTGGGTGGAAAGCTCCCCCAAGTTAACATGATTTTTTACATATTTTATTTCCAATCTGGCATCAAAAGTCTCGTTTGCAGGCAAAGTAACAGAATATCCCGCACCCACAACACTTGAAGTTATATTCGTCCCGCCCGAAAGGCTGTTGTAATAGGAAACTTCATAGTCGGAAGATAGTGTATCCCCTTTAATAGTAAGAGTATCTGAAACATTTCCCGCATTTTTGAATTTTAAATAATAAACGGCCGTTTCATTTGTTGCTACGGAAAGGGTTTTTATCTGCACAGAAGGCTGTGACTCAATGACCCCTTCTCCAAGATAAACTCCTTCTTTGGTTGCTATCATGGCATCCGGTCCATAAATAATGTTCTGGGATACAACAACTCCGCTTGCAGGAGTAAATTCAGAGGTATTATCATTAATATCTGTTTGAGTCGCGACTATATAATCAGAAGAGGTAAAAACGCCATCAATCAAAATTGAAAAAGATCCGGACACAGAAGCATTTCCGCTACCAAGAAATGTTTTGCCTTGGCTTTGCTCCGCTTTAAAGATTTCTATTAAACTATTGGCTACCGAAGTCCCTTCAACTTTAAGTTTTCCCTGCGGAGCATTGTAATCAACAAGAGAAATGGTTGGAGGGACAATCCCATTATTTGCGCCATTAGAAAGTGAAATTCCTTTTTCTATATTATTATATATGCTGTTTTCACTTATCTTATTATTGGAAATATTAAAATTGGCCGCTGTTATTCCATAAACAGAATTATTGGCAATAACATTCCCCGCACCATTCTCGGAATTTCCAATCTTGTTATATTTAGCATCTGCAAAAAATTCAATCCCATTATTATTAGGAAGAATTAAAGTCCCGCTTAAATCAGTTCCTATATAATTACCAACAATCTCATTATTGCTTCCTAACACCCTGATGCCACTATTTTTGTTGCCTGATATAACATTAGAAAAAAGAGCTGTAGCATCCCCCACAAAACAAGAACCACCATAAACCTCCACCCCATAATTATTTGGAATAGATTGGATTCCTGTCACATCAACACCTATAAAGTTGCCTGATGCTTTATTATTTAAACCGTTTAAACTTATTCCGGGACTGTTGCCGCATATTATATTTTTACCTGCATTTGTCCCATTTCCAACTTTATTATCGTACGAATTAAGCGCAATCCCTTCACTTGTATTTCCTATTAAAGAGGTTCCAAGATAATCGGTTCCTATAAAGTTTCCCAACGCTTCATTTGTTGATGAATCAAAGGTTATCCCGTATCTGTTTCCAGAAATTACATTACGGCCGCCTGTTGTAGCATTTCCTATTTTATTGTTAGAAGAATCAGATAAAATAAGAACTCCATTATAAAAATTCCCCAAACTATTTGTCCCTGCATAATTTGTCCCTATGTAATTTCCCAAGACCTGATTATTAGAGCTGAACCATCTAATATCTATCCCCTGGTCGTCATTTCCTGAAATAATATTTCTTCCAGTAGCTGTTCCGTCTCCTATCCTGTTGTTTGATGAAAAATAGATAAGTATCCCGCCAAGGTTTGGATAAGCTGATTCACCCGACGCGGAAAGACCGATAAAACAATCTTTAATTAAATTGTTGTTTGAGTTGTTTTCAATGTCTATGGCATACCTAAATCCGTTAAGAACCAACCCTTCAACAATACAGTCACTTATTCCATCCAAGAAAAGTCCGCTGTATTCGCCATCAAACCAGTTTGTCCCCTCATGTATGCCTCTGATCTCAATGTTTGGTTTGCCTAGATTGGAAGCAACGCTTGTAGATTGCGATCTGCCATTTATGCTGATCCCGCTACTTCTAATTTGCAGAGGAGCTTTAAGGATAATTCGAAACCATTTTCCCCCGCTACTATCGGAAACAAGTCCGGGATATGCTTCTCCAGTAGAAGAAGAAACTCCATTTACAGAAAGAGCGAGGTTGAATTGAATAATATCTCCCGGCTGATTAGCATTTTGAACAGCCCATGGAAGAGAGCCAACATTTGTAGTTTCAGAAGAACAACTCGTAACTGTATAAACTTGTGCAAAACAAATTGTTTGAACAAAGAAAAATATTAAAAGAGCAAAGAAATAGAGCTTTCTCACATGATAATTATAACACAAAAACACAGTGAAATTTCACATTTTATATCTAAAATACAGTCTTTTTCCCACTATATACTTCTACCAGTTACTTTCTGGTGGGCTTGTTGTATAATAACAGTTTTTGCAATTTGTCATCCTCGCGAAAGCGGGGATCCATCTTATTTTTTTGCGAAATAGATTCCCGTTTTCACGGGAATGACTATTATGCAAGACGTCCTAGATTCCTGAATAACCGATTGAAAAATAATGTGTGGAAAATTCCACGAGTTCAGCATAGGTATGATACGCGTAATCAAATGTAAATCCCTTTATATTTATTCCAACTCCGGTAGCTGTGTTGGTTACAACTTCTCCTCCCGAAGGGGACTGATCAATGCCACCCCTTAAGCTTATAAATTCTATAGGCTTCCATTCACATCCCACATGAAATAAATATGAATCTCTTACTTCAAGATCCACAGCCAGCAGTAAGTTCAACTTTTCGAATTTGTTGGAAAATCCTGCGGTGATACTCATTGGAAGTTCTTCTGCTCCAATATTATTTCCGGGGAGTATGTTTTTTATAGCAAGGCCGACTGTTTCATTCTTCCCAATTTTTGATATTAACCCTAAATCTACATCCAAACCGCTCTTATTCCCTGAACTGAAGCTTGTTCCCCCGCCAGAATATCCTTGATTTATAAATTTTACAGAGGCGCCCATTTTAATATCTCTAAATATTCCCGTATTTATTCTATTAAAAATGTCCACTTTCTCAATATCTGTTGAATAACTTATGTTAAAAACACTATTACCAAAACTTGCCTCATTTCCTGTTGCTTCAGGGGTTCCATTTACAAGAACAGTCTCCTGTATTCCGGACATACCCAATCCGACATATCCAACCGCGACAGTCCCTTCCAGCATATTTTGGCTGAGTCCTACCAATGTATACGGAACTTCCGTTAAAAGGTTTCCATTCATGCTAACTATTTGAAATCCACTTGATTTGGAAAGTCCAGCAGGATTTGTAAACATTGCCGATCCATCATCCGCTATTGCCGTATAAGCCTTTCCCATCCCCAACGACCTCGCCCCCACACCTATTTCTGTAGGATCAATGGCTGTTGCCCCATATACAACACCGACCATTACCGTTAATATAAATATAATTCCTGTAATTAAGAGATCGTATCTGCCTATCTTATTCACTTTTGCCACTCCTTAACCATTAATAAAAAATATACACTCCGATTGTTCATCTCTGAAAAAGTTTCAGAAGGTCTGTCAACTCTTGATTCTACGAATAATCGAGACAAAGAAAAGAAACATCTAAGAATCTGTTGCCTTCTATACTTTATAGTCGAATCATTCCTAATTTTTCTTGTATCAAAATATTAAAAAGAGATGGGGACTGTTGAGAAACATATAATTTCTGCGAGGGTGACATTTCGCAACAGTCCCAATAGGAAGGATTTTCTGTCGTAAAGAAACAATCTCCCCCTCATCGATAATCAACCGACGGGGGGAGATAGTTATACTATTCTCTAAGTCTATTAATAGTCTATCGCAATGCCTCTTTTCTTATTTCAAAAGCATCTTCTAACAATGCCAATCTGCCTTCAATCAAATCATTAGTCAGCGGTTCGTTCTGCCCCTCTCCCTTAAGAGTTTTCAAGAGGAGAATTGCAATTCGAATAGCTTGACCATATTCTATATCCAAAGAGTCCCTTACAAATCTGGTATGTTCTCGTATAAGTTTTACTTCTACCTGGGCTATTCTCTCGGTAAGTTTTGGGTTTAGATCCGGAATATTTTCTGGATCTAAGGCTTGTAATATATCATCAAGACCGGATCGTGATACGTCACTGCTTTTTTTACCTCCTCTTTCTACAGCGCCACGAATGTGATCTTCTTTCTCTTCCATCCCAAGGGCCAATTCTAATAACCTTAATTTACCTTGTACCTCAAAAATATCTTTTTTTTCTACTAAATTCTCAAAGGGACTCATAGCCCTTAAAGAGCTGGAAAGATCTTTGCATGCAGCAATCTTGCATTTTGATCTAGGAGTTCCCATTAGAGCATATTGCCTCTGTTGAGTTGAAATTTCCACTTGAATTTTTGCAAATCTCTTAGAAAGTTCAGCGGTTTCTCTTGCACCTCCCCCAAAACCACCAGCAGCAACACTAAGTCTTTTTTCAATCAAACCATAACCTCTTAACCCTCGCGCTCCTACTATAGCACCAATATTAACCTTTCCTGTAAAACCCATTGTTTTTTCCTCCTTATTTTTTCTGTTTTTCTAAAAAACCTCCTATGTATATATCGTCTTTTCTTTTTTAAAATTTCACCCCGATGATTCAGATTTTGCACGTTGGGACTGTTGAGAAATGGTCATTCCCGTGAAAACGGGAATCTATTTCTCAGAAAACAACCCCGATTATAATAATCGGGGTTAAGATGGATCCCCGCTTTCGCGGGGATGACAAATTGCAAAAACTGCTATTATGCAACAAGCCCACGTTGGGACTGTTGCATAATACTCCCCCAGACTGAAGTCTGGGAGAATTGTCTTTTAACCCCGGTTATGATAATAGGGGTTCATGTAATGTGGGATGATTATTTTGCAACACTCCAAAGAGGGAAAGTGAGAAAAGGGATGAAAAAAATCAGATCCTGACTTTCTCCTAGCAAAAAGCATTTTTCAATAATTATTGTCATTAAGCCAAAAAAACGCTG
>MEUA01000059.1 GCA_001771505.1 candidate division WOR-1 bacterium RIFOXYB2_FULL_36_35 | reverse complement strand
AATGCCTTCAAAATTGCGGAAAAATACCATGCCGAGGCGCTTTGCGCCGAGGCTGTTTCTTACGATTTCACAAAAAGTGAAAATTGGCGGAGGAGAGAGGATTCGAACCCCTGATACCGTTTCCGGTATAGACGCTTTCGAGGCGTCCGCCTTCAACCACTCGGCCACTCCTCCAGGCTTAGTAATTGGTAGTTTGTAGTTGGTAATTTGTTCCCCTTTGCCCCGCCTCTAACACAAAATACAAATTACAATTGCTAATTACAAATTACTACACACACTCAAACTCACACTTGTTTTATTTTCTCATAATGTAGCGAAGCATACAATCTGCAGGAGGAGACAAATTGCGATCCATGCGGAAGCGGGAAGGGTTTCGGATTTCAAAAATTCTCTGCTGGAATTCGTACAGATATCTTCTAGTAATTTTACAATGTTCATTGCTCGTATCTTTTTGATATAATTTTACCAGTTTTGGAATCAATTATATAATGTGGTCCGCCTCCCATCATTATCATTTCTAAACTTTTAAGTTCGTAGTCCACATGCCAACCATCAGCTTCTAGAGAAGTAGCAATATTGTATATTGATAAATCCTTATATATCTTCTCGGCGTCCTGTCGAGCAATCGAGATGGCGAGTTCTTCTTGAATATTGTTTACAAGTTTGAAACTTTCAATTATTGTTTTGAAAAATTGATCGTTGGAAAATCCGTGGATATCTTGATTTTTTATTGGGAGCTTGAAAATTTTAATGATTATCTCGCCTCTCCCTGGTTTGTCGCCCAACATAAATCGTAACTCTTGATTTTTGCTATCGAGGATATAAGGGATGCCTTGTTTGTTTTTCTTTGATGAAAAGAGCGTAAACAAAACACTCTTTTCTATCCTCACCCTAATTGTTATAAAAGTATAATTTTTATTGTCTTTTATCATTAATTCGCAACCTTCTTGGTCTAAGGAAATATTTTCCCATTTTTTAAATACAGGATATTTAAAAGTAAAACTCGGCCAGGAAAAGTCACGAACCTCCACGATTTCATACTCGGGAGATTTTTTAAATGGATTAAACATAAAAGCAGTCAACAAAACCAATGCAAAGGGCAACAACAATAATATTGTTGGAACCGATAGGAACAGGGGTTTATTCAACATAAGCATTAATTTATGCTATCAAAATCTTGGTCTTTATGTCAAGCTTAGCTACTTAAAGAGCTTTCAAAATAGATGTTTGGCTTAACATATGATGGATATCCCTGTCCGTAGTGCGAGGATTGATATTTGATACAAGGGCGTTTAATTCTTCAAAATTTAATCGCATATGTTTTTGTTGGGCCTGCCGCAAAGCAATAGCTTTAAGGGCTATTTCCTTGACTTTTGGATTGCCTTTTTTGCCTGATGCTATTTTTGATATTTCCTCCAACTGTTTTGCTATATCTTTCAATAAAGCAAGTTTATCCGTTTTTAGCCCTTCTATTTCGTATCGCGTGGCAAAATTGGGGTTTGGTAGATTTTGTCTGTCTAAAAGAGTTTTTTCGCGGTTAAGAAGCGTTAGTATGTCGCCGCTTAATTTATCTAATCCAGAATAAAAAGCTTTTCCATTCCCCGGAAATATTTTATCTAAGTCTTTTTTAAGATTTTTTAGAAGAGCCTTTTGTTCTCTTGGCTCGTTTCCTGCCAATCCCATCTTATAGGAATATATAAAAAAAAGGATCAACGCCGCTTTTATCTTTAATTCTGGGGAGCCTGTAATTTTTGTAAAAGGGGAGAGATTATTCTTATAGACATAAACAGCAGCTAAGTCTCCTGAAATAATGCTGGCAAATAATCTTCCGATTTCATCCTCACCGTTTTTTTCTGCTCCATTTGAAGAAACTGATGATTCCTCGTCTACTTTGGAAGAGACAATCAATAACCTTTGAGGTGTTTTAGAATAATTATATGTATAAGATGTCTTTATGTAGAGCATGCTTCAATT
The DNA here is from genome assembly GCA_001771505.1 of candidate division WOR-1 bacterium RIFOXYB2_FULL_36_35. Classification (NCBI taxonomy): domain Bacteria; kingdom Bacillati; species candidate division WOR-1 bacterium RIFOXYB2_FULL_36_35. Next base: position 22,933 of record MEUA01000059.1, on the reverse strand, counting down.
CCCAATATCCAATGATTAATACTTTGTTTACTTGCCAGGAAAAAAGAAACCCTTTTTAAAATTTCTTTCCTACTTCTGTATAAATGGTTATCTTTATGTTTTGTGAGAAATTTCAATTTTATTATGCTCTAACGGTAAAAATCATATGAATAACTTTGATTGGATTAAAATTTTAAACGAAATTTATCATTATTTTGTTCGATAATTACCTATAAAGGGGGAAAAAAATGAGGACAGAGATAGCAGCTTCTTTTTCAGTTAAAGATAAAAAGGGTTATTCTGCAACAAATGTTGATAATGAGATTAAAGTCGCTAAAAAAAATAAAGAGAAAGAAGTAACTTATGAAAACATAAACAAAGCCCTTATCATTTTGCAAACAGATGGAAGTAGACGACATCGAAAAGAGGCGATTGAATTTTTAGATAGAGCGTTGAATGAAGCCCAGGCGAAAAATAATTCATGGGTTCTTTTTATAAAAGATGAACTTGGTAATTTAAGAGGAGAAGATATTTCCCCGCTTCTTTATAAAGCACAAGGCCTAGCTAAAAAAATTGAGGAAAGGAAAAATGCAGAACAAGTGAAAAAACAAGAGGCTATTAAAAAAGAAACAGAGGTAAATAAGGAGATACGAGAAAATATAAATTGGTTAAAGAGTGGAAGTCCGGAAGAAAAAAAGAGAGCTGTTCAGGCGTTGGTAAGTGTTTTTAGTCAAGATATATCTACAGGGGTAAAAGCAGGATTAATTAAAAAGATACTCTCCCTTTTATTTGCAAACGATTCCTCCGAAGAATTGAAGGCTTTGTCGGAAAGTATTTTGGACCAAGCAATTTCTTTGGCCATGCTTGAAAAAGAAGTGAAGATAGATTTGGCAAAAAATCTTTTGTCAGAGATTGCTAATACAGAGAGGCAAGAAGCAGAATCTAGGATAGGTTTGCTAAGAAAGCTTTTTGTGACAGATGCATTATCGACAATAGATAGAGGTGTTTATGGCTTAGAGTTTATTAGCGAACAAAGAATAAATGCAAAAGGGATGCCAGTTACGGTAACAGTTGCTACGAGAGAAGGTCTTTCTAAAGAAGTGGAAAATTTAAGGGAGATTATTATTAAGGGAGGAGCGCCATTAGCAGTTAAAAATGCCAAAGAGTGTTTGACTCTGCTTATAAATCCACTATCAAGAGGTGCTTTGTCATACGATGTCGTAGACTTTTTCATAGATGGAGCGGTTGAAAATGCTAGCATTGAACAACGAGGAAATGCCAAACTATATCTTATTGAGCTTATAAATAACGCGGAAGTTCTGGAGGAGACAAAGGCTCAAGTAAGGGTTAAATTTGCTAATAAAATTTTAGAAAAGATCGGAGAGAAAGGGATACCTTTTATTGGTGACTCGGTAAAAATGATAATTGAATTTACTCAAGGGGTACCGGACAAAAAAATTGCCGATGCCTTTTTAATTAGTATATGCAAAACACTTGTAAGTCTTGATAAAAAAGAAGTGGCAACAACCTTTTTTGTTGAGCTTATTAAAGCTTTTTCAGGTCAAACAGTTCCCCAAGTGGCGTGGATTGCTCTTTGCGCTCTACTAAAAGGCGAGGAGATAGATAAATATGTTGCAACTGAACGTTTAATCGAGGCAATTAATATAGTAAGAGGAGAAAAAGTCCCAAGAGAAGCATGGGAGACCCTTTATCTCATTTTAGTAGAACGTCAAGGATTTAATAAGGAAGAAATATTGGCCTTTTTAGCAAAAATTGATAGCTTTAAAAGCATTGATTCTCTGTCAATGTCCAAGTTTGTTGATTTTGTTAGCCCAATTATAACGGGCGGTAAGGGAGAGACCAGGGGAAAAGCGGCAAAAATTTCAGAAAAACTTACGGAAAACCTTTTAGATTGATAATTATAGTCGTATAATAAAGCATGCTTTCTAAAACATGCCTTTATTTTCTAACCTATAAAACCAATGATCTGTGTGAGTATTCCACTTTGTGGGAGGATGCCGCCCTTCAAAAAATTGAAGAGTCGCCTCTTGATACGCATTTTGAAAACTTAAAAATTGCGCGGTTAAATGGCGGAGAAATTCTTGAAGTTTTGGGAGGGGAACCTTTTTTATATAGAGAGCTCCCTCAATTTTTAAAAAAAGCAAAATCCCTTGGGTTTAAGATTAATCTTTATACGAATGGGATTTTATATGCAGAGAATGCAAAAAAAACAAGCGGATTGGCGGATAATTTTTTTTTCTTTATTGATTACCCTACTCCCGAAGAACATAATAATAGCCGTGGAATTGAGTGTTTTAATGAAGTTATCGACGGCATAAAATATGCTTTACAATCAAATGAAAATCCGGCAATTTATTTTAACTTTACAAGAGACAGCGTGAGGTTTCTTCCCGAGATGTGGGAACTTTCCCAGATTTTAAATGTGAGGCTTCATGTACATCCTGTTTATGATCATAGAGGGTTGATCGGCTTTGAAGAGGAGACTTATCAGCATGTTAAATATTATTTTAAAAAGGCAAATGTTTTTGTAAATTTAGCAGAGCTTGAATTTTCAAAAAGGCATGGTAACAATCCTTCTTGGCCCAGGTGTATGGCAAAAGAAGCGACAATAACTTTTTTGCCTGACGGAGAACAAGCCTCCCCCTGTTTTTATAATAGAAAAGGGAGACAAGGCAGAGAAGTTGTTTGTTCCGGTTGCACACGCGCGCCCTATATGCTACCATCTTTTGCCAGAGGTTTTGACAGGTATCGGCTGCTTGATTATTATTCTAAATGGTTTCAAAATCGAAAGGAGAAAGATTTATGAAGATAGTAATGTTATCTCCCTTTTTTTATCCTCATACGGGGGGAACTGAAAAATATGTAAAAGACCTTTCAACGGCGCTAGTTTTAAAGGGCCATGAAGTTACTGTTATTTCAAATAATCTTCCCAAGGCAAAAAATGCGCCCAAAGAGGAAATTTTACCTGAAGGATTTAGGGTGATAAGGCTTAATGCTTTTAACCTGTTTTCTTATCTTCCAGTTAGTTTTGAATTTGATTTGAAAATGCTTGATTTATATGATGTTGTGCATGTCCATGTGCCAGCTTTCTCTTTTTTGCGCTCAGTCGCAGGAAAGATAAAAAAGCCCGTAGTTGTAACCTATCATTGCGATGTGACAGTTTCTGAAAAATATGCTGGAATTCCTGTTCCCTCTTTTGTTGTCTCTGTTGTAGAAGAGGCTTCCAATGTTTATGCAAGATGGTTTCTTGCCCGGGCTGATGCAATAATAAACACAACTGAAACATATGCTTCAACTTCTCCGGTAATGAAAAACATTCCTCATCATGTAATTCCTATAGGAATATTTCATGACAAAATAGATGAAATACAAAGAAAAATAAATCTTACTCCCGACAAAAAGAACCCTAAGCAAATATTATTTTTAGGCAGACTTGCCGGCAATAAGGGTTGTGACTACTTGGTAAAAGCTATGCCGGATGTTTTAAAAGATTTCCCTGATACAAAGCTTATTATCTGCGGTGATGGGGAAGAGAAGCCCCATATTGTTGACCTAATTAAAAAATTCGGGATTGAAAGCTCCATAGAATTTTTGGGGACAGCTACTTTTGAAAAGCTCGTTGAACTTTACTACACTTCCATTGCTTATATCTTCCCTTCAATCAACCGCTTGGAAGCCTTTGGCATAGTCCAACTTGAAGCTATGGCAAATTATACCGCGGTTATAGCTTCGGATATCCCCGGGCCAAATGCTGTTATGACTCCTTTTGAAACTGGGATCCTTGTTCCAAAACAAGATCCGTCTTCTTTGGCTAAAGCAATTAAAGATATTCTTGCGGATCCGAAAAAAGCAATAGAAATGGGAAAAAAGGGAAGAGCGTTAGTCGAAAAGAAATATGATTGGAGTGTAATCTGCGATCAGGTAATTGATATTTATAATCAGGTTTTGTTAAAAAAGAAAGGATAGCAAACTAATCGAGTTTATGAGGGACAGCATCATAAACATTTCTTGCATTCCAGATTAAATACTTTTCTACTCCCAAGTCTCTACAAGCTTTAATTTGCGCGTCTATATATGAAGGCCCGTAATTTGGAGATTTTAAATTGAAGCCTTGAATCCAAGGGATAATGACTGTCGCCTCTCCGGATAAAATTTCAAGAGATTTTTTAACCCCCATATACATAAAGTGATATGGTTCGCTTCCCGGGTTTGCATAACCATCGTAGCCATTGTGAAAATGCGATGGATAAAGCATGGGGGATAAGACATCCAAAAATTCCGACATTCTTTTTAAATCTTGTCCAAGGGTCTTTATATCTTTTTTATCCTGCCAAGCGATAATTCCAAAAATATCAAGAGCTATCGAGACATTGTATTTTTCAACTCTACCTCTGGTTTCTTTTAAAAACTGGCAGAGAACATCGACCCTGCTTACTTCTGCTGTTCCTGCTTTTTGCAAATATATTTTTTTGTGCGGCAAAACAATATTTCCCGCGGCGCCTTCGGCAGGAAATCTTATATAGTCAAATTGGATCTCGTCTACACCTGATAAAGCGGCTCGTTCTGCCAAAAGCTCTTTAAAAAGACGCCCATCCTCAGAATAGGGATCGACCCATCTCCCATTTTTGTTATCCCTATATTCTCCTCCCCCCGGCAGTCTTATTGATAAATCAGGTCTTGCAATTATCAAGTGGTCGTCTTTAAATGCCACAATGCGGGCTGAAACAATAACTCCCTCTTTGTGCAGGCCTTCCACAAATTTCGTAAGCCATGGAGAAGGGGTGACAATTGTATCTTTGCTTAATTTTTTTGCTTTTGCAAGCTTTAACAGAGGCTCTTCAAGAAGATAGTTGACATCGATGACGATGGTATTTAATTTTCTGGTTTTAAGGATATGTTTTATGTAGTCCATTTTTTTGTTGCTTTGCGCTGACCAGGAAGTAATGTAAAGTCCTTTATCGGATGTCCTTTTCTTTCGGGAGGAAAGCTTTTTTATTATATCTTCGTTTGGGGGAAGACTTTTTTGTTGCTGGCTTGAGGTCTTTTCTACTTGCGAAAGGGATACACGGCCTAAATAAACCATCATAAAAAAAGCTGTTAAAATAAAGATGAATATTATTATTAACGTTGTTAATTTGTTTTTCATTTGTTTTTTATTAAGCTTAAAAAGAGCTGAAGCCCTTAAAGCGGGGATTAAGTCATCTCTTCCTGCAAATAATTTTCCAATTTGCCAAATTGAACTGCGGTTAAGACTATATCGTTATTATCATCAAACAATTTGGTAGCGATGTTGTGATATTCTTTTTTTGAAAGCTCATCCTTTTTAAAGACAAGCTGGCTTTTTGGGAGATCGACCATATATCCAACCAGCGCAAGCATTTCATCGGCTGTAAATTCTTTTACTTTTTTGATTAATTTTTCCGCCAGTTGATCCTTAGCCGCGGAATCTTCTTGGTCGTAGATTTCTTCCTCAATCTTATTTTTGTATAAATCAAGCAGGGCTTTGTCTTTTTTTGAACTGTATATAAAAAACAAAATTAACGCTGGGATGAGAAATACTATCAAAAGGAAAATAGTTACTGCAAAAGGAGGCATGGGGAGATGTTGCTTCTGAATAATGAACAAAATAGCTATAAACCATAAAACTTGTAATACGGTGGCGACTTTTGTAGGAAATTTTGGCATATTGTACGAAGCAAGTAACTGTCCGATCTTATCAAGCTTTATTTTCCCGTTTTTGTGGAGTTTGTTTAGATATTTTATTACTATTATTGCCTCATTGTAATCGGCGGAATCGATAATCGGCAAAGCTTTTTGTTCTCTGTTCTCATTGTATTTTATAGATAAAGAGATAAAGAACGATTTCCCCCCTTTTCTATGAGTATGAATCTCTTCTTTTGTTTGGAACTCTGCTTCACTAAGGGGAATTGGAATGATTTTGTTTTCTTGAAATGGATGGTAGTTTAACTGATTGGCCAAAAAATCAAATTCAAGGCTTGAAGCTTCTTCGCGTTTGTAAAAAATCGAATAAATCAAAACAAGAGCAATAGGGACAAGGAAAAAAGGAGGGAAATAATTCCCTTTTTTGACCATAAAAAAAGCTGTTACCAAAAGAGCAATTGCAATAAGAGAGAGGCTAAGATTGCTCCCAAAAAGGGAACGTTTTATTGTCGCGTTTGTATCCCCTTGCTTGATTATAAACATTTCGGATATTGTATATTAAAACCGCTTTTAACACAACCGCAACATTAAACCCCGATTATTCATACTAGAAGGAATTTCAAGCAGTTTGCTAGTTTCTGATTTTACCCTGAATAATCGGGGTAAAAATATAACAAGGTATGATAAAATTACCGTAATGTTTAAAAAGTCAAAAATTCCAAGCTCTGTGAAGCATATTATAAAAACCCTTAAAAGCAATGGATATAAAGCTTATCTTGTTGGCGGCGCTGTACGTGATCTTCTTTTAAAAAATAAGCCGAATGAATGGGATATAACAACAGATGCATTGCCTAAAGATGTTTCTATGTTGTTTGATAAAGTTGTGCCGACGGGCATTAAATATGGGACAGTTACTGTTATTATAAAAAGAGAAACTTTTGAGGTTACAACTTTCCGTAAAGATGAAAAATATGTGGATGGGCGGCACCCTTCAAATGTTAAATTTACACAAGAGTTAAAAGAAGACCTGTCCCGCCGTGATTTTACAATAAACGCAATGGCTTATGATCCCCTTGATAATGAGCTTGTGGATATTTTTGGTGGACAAAAAGATCTAAAACATAAAATTATAAAAGCAGTTGGGGATCCTGTCGAAAGGTTTTCAGAAGACGGCTTGCGGCCTGTACGCGCATGCAGATTTGCCGCCAGTCTTGATTTTAAAATTGAAAATAAAACTTTTGCGGCGATAAGCAAAACGTTAAAAATTGTAAAAAAAGTGGCAGCGGAACGGGTTTGCGATGAAATTAAAAAGCTGTTAAAGGCAAAAAAACCTTCCATCGGCATTGAAAATATGCGGAATTCGGGGATTTTGGAATTATTTATTCCTGAGCTTGCAAAATCTGTAGGGGTTAAACAACCGGAACCTTATCATAAATACGATGTATATTGGCATTCCCTTTATAGTTGCGACGCTGTCCCAAAAGAAAATTTAATTGTCCGCCTTGCGGCCCTTTTGCATGATATTGCAAAGCCGGAATGTAAGGATGGCGAGAAATTTTATAATCATGATCAGGTTGGGAGTGATGTAGCAATTCACATTTTGCGAAGGCTTAAGTTTAGCAACGAAATAATAGACAGCGTTGCCAACCTTGTCGAAAACCATATGTTTAATTATGAAAGTTCATGGAAAGATTCTGCAGTGAGGCGTTTTATTCGGCGTGTGGGAAGAGAGAACCTTCCTGACCTTTTTGTTTTGAGGCTTGCAGATTGTTCTGCCATGGGAAGAAAAATCGACAACGGATATTTGAAAAAACTTCAAAAGAGAATAGATAAAATAATTAAAGATGAAAATGCTCTTCACGTTACGGATCTTAAAATTAACGGGGAAGATGTCATGAGGAAACTTAAAATAAAGCCCGGGCCTAACGTCGGCAAAGTATTAAATGATATATTAGAAAGAGTTATAGAAGATCCTTCATTGAACGACAAGAAAATACTTTTAGATATGGTATGTTCCCATGAATCATAAAAACTCAAGGCTTAAAATTCAAAACCCAATATTAAGAGTTGTTTTATTGCACATCCTTCTTTTATTTTTTCTGCAGGCTGGGGCTGCTTATGCCCAAGAGGTAAACATAGAAAGGGGAGAGATTGAGTGGCACAAGTATCACGACAACATTTTTATAGAAACTTCCGATTATATTATTCCGAAAGTGGAAAAGCAGGGGGACAAAATAATTCTCGATTTTAAACCTTCAAAAACAAAAGGGTTTAAAGTTTTTAATCAAAAATCTTCTCGCGTTGCATCTGTCAGGTCTTTGCAATATAAGGATGATATATCAAGGGTTGTTGTAGAGCTTTTAAAAAATGTTGACTTTGAAATTGCTTCCCTATACGGGAAAAACCAAACTGTTATAGAAATTTCTGACTGCAAAGAACAGATTCCTCTTTTGGCATATGAAGATGGCAAAAAGGTCGCTCAAAAAGGAGAGGGGAAAAAAGAGGGGAATAGGAATACTATAGAGACAGAGAAAGTCAGTAATCCATATATTTCAATGAAAAGAGATTCCTTGTTTGCCGTAAATGTCGCGGCGCCGCTTAATCTTAATAATAACTTAAAAAAGTCTAAGGAGTTGAAAGAGAAAATAATAGTTATAGATCCTGGGCATGGGGGAGAAGATCCGGGGGCAATAGGGTGTGAGGGAACAGTAGAAAAAAACTTAACACTTAAAACGTCGCTTTATCTTGCTGAATATTTAAAAGCAAGCGGGGCTAAAGTATTTTTAACAAGAAAGACAGACATTAAAAAAAGTCTTCAGGATATAGTACAATTTACAAATAGTATAGGAGCGGATGCTTATGTTGCTGTCCATTTTAATTATATAGATAAGCCCAAGGCAGGGACTGAAACATATTATTATACGGCCAAAAGTTTAAGACTCGCGTCTTTGGTTCATAAGAGGATGTTGCTGATGCTTAAAAGGGACGATAGATGCGTCAAAAGGACAAAATTTTATACTATAAGCAGGACTAATATGCCTGCAATTCTTGTCGAGCCTGTTTTTTTGACAAACAGAGAAGAGGCTGCGTTGGTACAAACTTCTTCTTTCCAGAAAAAAATTGCCGAAAGCATAGCTTTGGGACTAAAGGACTTTTTTTCAAGATGAACGCAGACCTAAGACATATTGATGAAGTTTTAATATCTAAGATTGGACATAAAATCCCTTTTATTAAAGGGATTAAAAAATCTCGAATAGGAGTTTTTGACTCAGGTGTTGGTGGGTTGACAGTTTTAAAAAAAATTATTTCTTTTTTGCCAACAGAAGATATTTTATATCTTGCTGACACAGCAAGAGTCCCTTATGGCGGAAGGACAAAAGAAGAAATTATTTCTATTAACAGGGAAATATTGAATTATTTTGAAGGGAAAAAGATTGATTTGGTTGTAATGGCCTGTGGGACTTCTTCTTCTATTGCTTATCCTGCGTTAAAAGATGATTATACCTTCCCTATAGTCTCTTTAATTCGCCCTGGAGCAAAAGCAGCCCTTAACGCAACAAGAAATTTACAAATAGGCATTATTGCAACAATTGGAACAGTTAACTCCCAGTCTTACCAAAAAATGATTTCCGAACTAAATTTTGAAGCCAAAGCCTTTGCGGAAGGATGTCCTTTATTTGTCCCTTTAATTGAAGGAGGGTTTTTTGATACAGAAGAGACCAGAAAAATTGCGAGGGAATATCTCTCTCCTTTGTTATCTGCGGGAGTTGATACCATAATCTTAGGATGTACTCATTTTCCCCATTTATCTAAAATTATTCAAGAAATAGCCGGAGAAAAAATTGTTTTGGTTGATCCCTCAGAAAATGCGGCACTTGAGGTAAGAGAGATTATGGAAAGCAAAAAATTAATCAATCCAAAAAATCACAAAGGACACATAGATTATGTTGTCACAGGTTCTGTCTCTCATTTTGAAGAGTTGGGGAGCAGATTGCTTGGCAAACCTATTTTTGGGGTAAAGCAAGTAACTGTTTCATGATGCAAGAGGTTGTTTCCATGCGCTTTGATTATATTCAATGACCATTCTTTGGGTATTAAAATATCCGGCGGCAGCTATGCAGTTTATCATCATTTGAAGCCATTCTGATTGGTAGAAGAAATCTTTTTCATATAAAGTACGATAATACAGAGCCATTAACTCCTCAAGATTTTTATATAAAGCTTCAGAATCATCATCCAAGTGTTTGTCCTGTTCACTTCCTATGGTTCCGGGTGGGGGCGTGTATCCAAAAATTCTTCCAATTCCCCAATCTTTTGCCTCAACAACCCACCCGTCTAATGTAGTCAACTGTGGGATTCCGTTTAAAATGGCCTTCATTCCTGAGGTTCCTGATGCTTCGAATGGGGGGAGGGGATTATTTAGCCAAAGATCAACGGAAGAAGTTAAAAGTTTTGCTATATAAGTATCATAATTTTCAAGAAAGATTATTTTTATGGCATCTCTATTTGCAGAAAGTTGGTCGATTTTATCCATTATTTCTTTTATGTGCGAAGAGCCCATGTTGTCTGAAGGATGGGCTTTCCCTGCGAGGATTATTTGAAGAGGGCCTACTGTTTTTGCTATATCTATCAATTTTGTTAAGTTGTGCAGTATCAGGCTGGGTCTTTTATAAGGAGCAATTCTTCTTGCCCAGCATATGGTAAAGATATGTTCTTCAAGAAGCCAGTGCTTGAATGTTTTACACAGATTTTTTTTATTTTCTTTATGTGCATTCCAAAGGTCATATTTAAAATGTTGGCTTCCTCCTAAAGAAGAGATATGTTTTAAGTTTTGGGGTTCCTGCCTCCAGTCTCCTATGGTTTTTCTATATTTATCCAAGAGTTTTGCAATTGATTCTGACACCCAAGTGTGAACATGCACCCCATTTGTTATGCTTTTTATTTTTTCTTTAAACATTGGAAATTGCAGCCTTGTAATCTCTCCGTGTTTTTGCGCCACCGCATTTACAAACGAGGTTGTATCCATCGCAAGCTTAGTAAGGTTGATTAGATCTTTTTCTACAGCCTTTGTTTTTTCTATGATTTGCAACGACTCCTTGTCCAGAAATTTTTTTAGGTTTTCTCGTTGAAAGCGATCATGTCCTGCTTCCACTGGGGTGTGGCATGTGTAGGCAAGATGGTTTTTTGCTTCTTCCGCGGAAGAATATTTTTTGATTAATTCAACAAAAGCCAATGCGGCATGCCCTTCATTTAAATGGTGCGTATCTATTTTATAGCCAAGTTCGTTTAATGCTTTTGCTCCCCCAATTCCCAAAATAGTCCTTTGGGCTATTTTTATGTTTTGGTTGTCAGATCTGTATAGTTGATCAGTTAAGTTCCTTATCTCTTCAGGGTTTTCTTCAATGTCGGAATCCATCAAGATGAGTGGGACAACATGTTTTTTGTCAAAACTGTATATATAATATTTCCATAATTTTAATTTTACTTTAAATTTATCAAGTTCTATGTAAACATATTTATCTAAAGGGATAAGCCCCGGATATGTTTTTGGGTCCCATCTTAGTTCTTCGGGAAATTGTCCATACTTGAACCAAAAGTTTTGCTTAAAATATCCTTTGCCCCAAAGTATTCCAATCCCTGCTACGGACAAATTTAAATCTGCACATGACTTTAGGGTATCTCCAGCAAGAACTCCCAGTCCCCCGCTGTATATAGGCAAATCTAAAAGTTCTTCAAATTCAAAACGATGATAATAATCCATATCTTTTAAATTGGAGAAGATCTCATGGCTTTTTATTGTATTTATTTCATTTATAGCAGAGAAGCTTTTAAATGTATTATAAAAACTTGGGGATAAACCGAACTCCATTGAAAAGTACGCGACGGACTTGCTTTGTTCGGAATATAAATTTTCTTCAGCATTTATTATTGATTCGATAGGGAAGTCAAAAAACTTTTTGTTTGACACATCTTTTTCTGTTCGTGGATCATTTATATCCATAAATGAGAGTTTTAAAAATTTTTCTTTCATAGGCTATTAGTCTATCAAATTTTCTTTAAGATGTGTAGTTTGTCTCAATTTCTTGGCTTAAAATCCAAGGGATCGGGGGGTAATGAAATTAATCCCGATTATCATAATCGGGACTTGAAATTCCTTCTAGTATGAATAATCGGGGTTTAGTATAATATTCATATGTATGAATTAATGGCTGAAGACACTTTTGATGCAGCGCATGCTCTGCGAGGGTATAAAGGATCATGCGAAAACTTGCATGGACACACCTGGAGCGTTCAGGTATTTCTAAATGGAGAAGAACTTGATAAAATAGGATTGCTCTATGATTTTAGAGAGATAAAATCCAAGTTAAAGCTGGTAATAGACGAATTTGACCATAAAAACTTAAATGATCTTGATATTTTTAAAGAGCAAAATCCTTCCAGCGAAAACCTTGCAAAGATTATATTTGATAAGCTAAAATTAGAAATAAAGCTTGTAAGCAAAGTTACGGTTTGGGAATCACAAACAACAAAAGCGAGTTATTATGAGTCAGACGATTAATTTTATAAAAATGCAGGGACTAGGAAATGATTTTATCCTGGTCGACGCCAGACAGGAGAATCTTTCTGAAATAGATGTCTCAACGCTGGCAGTTGATGTCTGTGACCGGCATTTTGGAATAGGGGGGGACGGATTGCTTGTTATTTTACCTTCTGACAAAGCGGATGTTAAGATGCAAATTTTTAATTCTGACGGGTCGGAACCTGAAATGTGCGGGAATGGAATCAGATGTTTTGCAAAGTATGTTTATGAATCATCTTCTGAAAAGAAAGAAATTTTTTCTGTTGAAACAAAAGCCGGAGTTCTTGTTCCTGCGGTAATCATTAACAATGGAATTGTTGTTGCTGTTGAAGTTGATATGGGAGCTCCTAAGATATTAGGAGATATTGAGCTTTATGGTATTCGGTTTAGTGAAATTTCTATGGGGAATCCCCATGCCATAGCTTTTGTTGATGATTTTTCCAAAATTTCCATCATAGAGTTAGGGCCCAAAATAGAAAACGATACTCATTTCCCTTACAGGACAAACGTAGAGTTTGTTAAAGTTTTAGGAGATCAAGAAATTGAGATAAAGGTGTGGGAGCGGGGAGCGGGGGAGACTTTGGCGTGTGGCACTGGCGCATGTGCTGCTGTTGCTGCGGCTATTTTATCTGGGAAGACAAAAAGAAGGGTCCTTGTACATTTGCCTGGAGGGAACCTAGATATTGAATGGCCGGAGGATAACGCAAGTATTGTAATGCGGGGTCCTGCGGAAAAAGTTTTTGAAGGGCGTTATTTTTATTAATCCCGATTATCATAATCGGGGTTAATACTCTGATGTAATGTACTTAAAAATTATCCCCTCATTTAAAAAAGCTATAATGTATGCAGACCCATTTTTTCGCATTAAGAATGAGGGGCGCGAAATCCTTTTCCACGAGTTTGAATTTAATTCAGGCCTTCCGTCAAATAATTTTTTTAGCCATTGGCACATTTGAACCGATGAAATTTCTTCAAATCCGGCCAGCCATTTATTTACATCCTTTGGGGCAACTTTTAACACAATGAACATGTCGTAATCTGATGGACCGGGAATGGTCATACCATTTGCGGAGTTGTCATGATAATCGATGTAATATTCTGTATCTATTATCGGAGAGAAAAATTTGATATATTTTTCCAAAAAATTAAATTTATCTTGTTTAGACAAGAAAGATGTGCTTTTTGTTTTTGTTGTGAGGCTTTTGTAAGAATTACCTAAGGTGGCGCGATAGGTCATTTTGTTGCCAGCTACTGCTAAAAAAGCGATTAAAAATACGCCAAAAATTCCTATAAAAATAAAAATTAGTTTTTGTTTACTCATCTTTCTATTCTATTATATTATAGTACATTATAAAATATTTTGTGTTTTTTAATCCCGATAAAATAATCGGGGTTAAGTTGTTTTTATTGTTTTGCAGCAAACTCATCCAAAAGTTTTTTAAAGTAAAGTTCTGTTACACACAATAAGCGCTTCCCTTTTAACTGAGGATAAAATTGTCCCAGTTCGATTCCGCCAGATTTTACATCTGCTACAAATTCTTTGAATGTTGGGGCAGTAAAAACAGACCCTAGTTTTTTCTTTAAGTAAGTGCTTTTTTGCAGACAGAGCAGGGCAATCTGTCTAATTCCTTCTCCTCCCAACAACGAGAGATAGATACATGCGGCTAAGGCGCATAACGCTTCATTGCTGCAGATGTTTGAGGCGGCTTTATCTCTTCTAATATGCTGTTCTCTTGCTTGAAGCGTTAATATATAGCCTGTTTTCCCCTCAAGATCGACTGTTTGACTGACCAAGCGACCGGGGATTTGTCTTAAATATTTTTCTTTTGTTGCGAGTATCCCGAGAAGAGGCCCTCCAAAGTTTTGAGGAAGCCCAAGCGACTGCCCTTCTCCTGCGACGATATCCGCCCCATAGTCGCCTGGGGCTTTTAGTATTCCTAGAGAAATCGGATCCGCGACTGTTATGAAGATAGATCCGTTTGAATGGATTTTGTCGGCCAAATCTTTTACCTCTTCAATACATCCGAAAAAGTTTGGTTGTTGAATAATATAACATGAGGAGTTTTCGTTTAGTCCCGGAGGAATAGCTTGCCCCGTTTTTAAATCAAAGTCAATCTCTCTAACCTGCAAATCGGCTCCTCTTGAGTAAGTCTTTAGAACTTCTCTATACCTCGGGTTGACTGCCTTTGAAATGACAATCTCTCTCCTCTTGGTTATTCTGCAAGCCATAAAGGCCCCTTCTGTCATTGCTGTTGCACCGTCATACATAGAAGCATTTGCAACCTCCATTCCATATAGGGAGCATATCTTTGACTGATATTCAAAAATTGCTTGCAGGGTTCCTTGGCTTGCTTCCGCTTGATAGGGAGTATAAGCGGTATAAAATTCTCCGCGACTGATTAATTGTTTTACCGCTGATGGGATAAAGTGAGGATAGATACCGCCGCCCAGAAAATTTAAGACGGGATTATTTTTCTTACTGATTTCTTCAAGTTCGCAAAGAAGAGCCATGTCGCTTAAAGGTTTTGGGAGAGGAAGCGGATCTTTTAGAAGAGCTACATCTGGTATATCTTTAAAAAAGTTTTTCATTAATTTGCAAGAGTAGAATCATAATCCTTGGCGACCAGAAGGTTTTTCTCTTCATCAGGATTGTTGATTTCCAGTTTAAGAATCCACCCTTTTTCATATGGATCATCGTTTACAAGCGCTGGGGTTGCCTCAAGCTCTTTATTAATCTCTATCACTTTGCCTGACATAGGTGCGTACAGGCTTGAAACAGTTTTTACAGATTCTGCGACTCCAAATTCTTGGCCTTGTTTCAGGGTGTCTCCAAGTGGCGGAGTTTCAACAAAAACAATATCTCCCAATTCGTGCTGAGCGTAAAAAGTTATCCCGACAGTTGCGATCTTTCCTTCAATTTTAGCCCATTCATGGTCTTTTGAATACTTCCTATCTTCCGGTGTTTGCATAATTTATCATCCCTTTCCCTTTAATTTTATACCAATTTTTTCAAAGAAACAACGGCCTGAATTTTTTTATTTCGAATTTCAACTTCAACTATATTTCCGATATTTGCAAGCTCTGATTTCACAAAACCAAGAGCGACAGGAATTCCTAACGATGGAGAAAAGGTTCCCGAAGTCACTCTTCCGATCTCTTGGTCTCCTGAATAAATTTTAATTCCTTGCCGAGGAATTACTTTGTCATGAAATTTTAAGCCGACAAGCTTTTTTTTAATCCCTTCCTGTTTTTGTTTTAATAAAGCTTCTTTGCCTATGAAATTGTGGTTGTCAAAATTTACCGCCCATCCATAGCCAACTTCTAATGGAGTTATTGTTTCATTATATTCATGACCATAAAGAGGGAGGCCTGCTTCGAGCCGAAGGGTGTCTCTGGCTCCAAGCCCGCAGGGGCGAATTCCTTGGTCTAAAAAATATTCCCATATTTGTTCAGGACGTCCTTTGTATGGATCGTTTTCAATAAAAAACTCGAATCCATCTTCTCCCGTATAACCGGTTCTTGAAATTAGTATCCCCTCTTTTTCATATTTATAATATTGTAAAATTTCTTTCCACTCTTCGATGCAATTTTTCTCGGCAGGGAAATCCTTGACGAAGGATTTTGCTGTTGGTCCTTGGAGAGAGATTGAAGAGATATCATTTCTTAATTTGATATTAACTTCTTTAAATAATTCTTGCTGAGATTTAAAAAGATTAATAACCTTGTCTGTATTTGAAGCATTGACTATTATTCTAAAATAATCTTTTAGGTTGTAAACAAGGATATCATCTATAACTCCCCCTGATTCATTACACAAAAGAGAATAATGACTTTTAAAAGGGGGTAGTTTTGATGTGTCATTTGTTGCAACCTTAAGAAGAAAATCAAGAGCATCTTTTCCTGAAATATCTATGACACCCATGTGGCTGATGTCAAAAATTCCCGCAGAATTGCGGACTGCCAAATGCTCTTCGATAATGCCTTTGTAAAAGACAGGCATTTCCCATCCGGCAAAAGGGACAATCTTTGCTCCCAACTTTAAATGTTCTTCGTACAACAGTGTCCTTTTTAACTCTTGTATCATACTTGTATATATTAACATATCTTACAAAATATCGTAATTATTTGGGTTCTTAGTTGCAGTTACTATTATTTCTCCTTCCTATACTATTTAAAATATTATATAATTAGGCCTAATGTTCTGTAATTGTTTTATTGTAATTTTTTGCATAAGGAGATGATTTTTATATGGAGTTTGTCATAAATAAAGAGGATTTAAGTTACGGGGTGGGACTTGTAGAAAGAATCATTTCTTCAAGAACAACATTGCCTGTCACTGCGAACATTTTATTTGACGCTAAAAAGGGAGAGTTAAAACTTTCTGCCAATAATTTGGAAATAGGAATGGAAGTTTCGTTAAAAGCAAAGATCGCGAAAGAAGGAGCGGTGTTAATTCCTGCAAAGACATTGGGGGGCATTGTTTCTAAATTGCCGACAGGGGAGATCTCTTTTAACTTAAAAGAGAGAGGGATTGTTAATATAAGTTATAAAAAGTCTAATTTTAATATTCATAGTTTGCCTCCGGATGAATTCCCTCAAATTTCTAAAGTTAAAGAAGTCAAATCCTTGGAAGTAGAAGCCAAGATTCTTGTTGAGATGCTTGAACAGGTTGTTTTTGCTGCCTCGACCACCGAAGAGAAACATGTTCTCAACGGAATTTTATTAGAGACGGGGAAAACTCCTGCGGACGACACAACTTTTCGCATGGTTGCGACCGATGGTTATCGTCTTGCTAAAGTTGGAGCCAAGATCAGTTCTGTGGGAGGCGCTCTTTCTGTTGTTGTCCCATCTAAAGCAATGTCTGAGGTATTAAAAGTGTTTTCTCAAGATCAGTCTTCTGCTAAAATCGTTGTAGGCGTAGATCAGATCTCTTTTAAATCTGAAAATGTGCATATTGTATCTCGCTTAATTCAAGGACAGTTCCCTGATTACAAGCAGGTTATTCCCAGATCTTCTGACACAAAAGTTAATATTGATTTAATCTCGTTTTTAGCGGCAGTTGAACGTGCGGCAGTTATTGCTTCTCAATGCGCAAACATTGTAAAAATAGAGGTTCGCGGAAAACAACTGCATATAATGGCTTCTGCTCCTGATGTCGGAAGTGTTGATGAGGAGTTGGAGGTTGAGATAAAAGGGAAAGAAAAAAGTTTGGTTGCTTTTAATGTTAGACTTGTTGCCGACGCATTGAAGGTTATCGACGCTGAACAAATAACATTAGAGTTGGGTGAGTCCATGAGTCCTGGAATTATTAAGCCTGTTGAGGCAAAAGGATTGAGTTCGTTTGTTTATATAGTAATGCCGATCAGGACGCAGGAAGTTTCGGCGTAGAAACAGGAGAAATTTTGTTTGGCGGAACTTTTAAAAAATATTTTTTGTGACAGTAAGCTTTTAAAATGCTTAAATGGTGTTTTGCTTTGGGAAAAAGTTGTAAACAAAAAAATAGCCAAGCATACATACGCCGTTAAAATAGTAAAAAAAATTCTTTATGTAAATGTTGACAGCTCTGTTTGGGCGCAAGAACTTAATTTTTTAAAAAGAGAGATAATTGATAGAATAAATACAAAAGTAGGAGAGACTTTAATTAAAGATATACGATTTAAAGTTGGGGGGCTAGAGTAATGGCAGAAAAAGAACAAGCTGGACATACTTATGACGCGTCAAAAATCAAAATACTGGGCGGGATAGAAGCTGTCCGCAAACGCCCAGCGATGTACATCGGTTCCACGGGAAAAACAGGCCTTCACCATTTAATTTACGAAGTTGTTGATAACAGTGTTGACGAAGCTCTGGCAGGATATTGCAAAATAATAGGAGTTACGCTACATAAAGATAATAGTGTCAGTGTTGAGGACGATGGAAGAGGCATCCCGATTGACATGCATAAAGAAGCCAAAAAGCCTGCCGCAGAAGTCGTGCTTACAACTCTGCATGCCGGCGGTAAATTTGGTGACGGCGGATACAAAGTCTCCGGCGGTTTGCATGGTGTCGGAGTTTCCTGCGTCAACGCCCTTTCAGAATGGCTTGAAGTTGAAATAAAAAGAGACGGGAAAATTTACAACCAGAGATTTGAAAGAGGAGAACCTTCAAAACCTAAAGCCGAGAGCTATAAAGGTAAAGAGACGGGGACAATCATTACTTTTATGGCTGACCCTGAAATATTTACCGAAACAACCGTTTATACATATGATACCGTAAAACACAGGCTTCAAGAATTGGCCTTTTTGAATAAAGGGCTTAAGATTGTTTTAATTGATGAGAGAGAAAAAGAAAAAAAGGCGGAAACCTTTGAATATGAAGGCGGAGTTGTTGAATTTATCGACCAGCTCGGCAAAGGAAAGACAGCACTTTACAAACCGATTGTCGCTTTTTCCACAGAAAAAGATGATGTGTTTGTCGAAGTAGGCCTACAGCACTTTAAAGATTACTACGATGAAAATGTTTATTCTTATGTAAATTGTATCAGAACCAAAGAAGGCGGAACACATGTTGTCGGCTTTAAGTCAGCCTTGACACGGGTCGTCAACACTTATGGTCACAAAAACGGAATTCTAAAAGAAAACGAAAATATCCAGGGAGAAGATATTCGCGAAGGGTTGACAGCTGTTATAAATACACGTATTCCAAACCCGCAATTTGAAGGGCAGACAAAAACAAAACTAGGAAACGGCGAAGTCAAAGGGATTGTAGATTCGGTTGTTGTGGATGGGCTATCAACGTACCTTGACAAAAATCCTGCCGCCGCAAAGCTGATGATAGAAAAATCGCTGATTGCTTACCGTGTAAGAATGGCGGCAAGAAAAGCTCAGGAGCTTGAACGCAAAAAATCGGCGCTTGATACCGCGATGCTCCCAGGAAAACTTGCCGACTGCACGGCAACCGCCGCCGCAAAATGCGAATTGTTCATCGTGGAAGGAGATTCGGCCGGAGGTTCGGCCAAACAAGGGCGAGACAGAATGTTTCAGGCAATTCTTCCTCTTCGCGGAAAAATTTTAAATGTTGAAAAATCCCGTTTAGACAAAATTCTTGCCAATAACGAAATTCGTACAATGATAACGGCTATTGGCCCCGGGGTAATTACAGGGCTTAAAGCGGGAAGTGATGAAAAAGACGAAGAGATGACGACAGAAAAGCTTTTAAAAGAACTTCGTTACCACAAGGTAATCCTTATGACAGACGCGGATGTTGACGGGAGTCACATACGAACCCTTTTACTGACATTTTTTTATAGATATGCGCGCGAGCTTATAGAAAACGGAAATGTTTATATAGCGCAGCCGCCACTCTATCTTGTGAGAAAAGGAAAACAGCAAAAATATGCTTACAACGATGCCGAAATGGAAAAAGTTCTCAAAGAATTTGGAAGAGAAGGGGCGCATATCCAGCGATACAAAGGGTTGGGAGAGATGAACCCCACACAACTTTGGGATACTACAATGAATCCCGCGACGAGGACGATTCTTCAAGTAACCCTTGAAGACGGAGAAGTTGCCGATGAAATATTTACTATTTTAATGGGAAGCGAAGTTGAGCCCCGCAGAAAGTTTATAGAAGATAATGCCAAAGAAGTTAAGAGGCTGGACATCTAAAAAATAATTTCCTTGTGGATCAAAAAAAGCTGCTTAATATGCAATTGCAAGAGATTAATTTAGAATATCAAAAAATTTTAAACACAGAGAATGTTGCTGATATTTTACATTTTACCAAAAACTTATTAAGCACTTCTGACCCTAAAGTAATCGAATATCATTTTAGCCTTCTAAAAAACAGAACAAACCAGAAGCTTTTTCAGCATCTAAGAGCCGCATTTGCTAAAAGAGGGCTTTTGGTGGAAGACTTTTTGGTTAAAAAAACAAGAGAAGCAACTGACAAACAATTAAGAGCGGATGCTCTTCAATTACTGGGAAATATACGAAGCCCAAAGGCTCGTGAGATCGCGCTCGATTTTATTTCTCATGCTGATTCTAACGACAGGTATAGAGGGTGTATTGTCCTTGGTTGGGTTGGAGGTGTCTCTGAAATTGAACCGCTTTCAAAAATTCTTTTAAATGATCCAGTTGCAATAAATAGGGGATGGGCGGCTACAGCATTGCGGCAATTGTGGTTTAACAACAAAAAACTTTCTACTTTATTACTTCCTTATATTAAGCAGGCGATCTTTGAAGAAAAAGACGAACAAGCCTTAAGCCTTATTATCATTTCAGCGCAATCCATTCTTAACAAGAAATTTGGTCTTGTCGAAGATGTGGAAGAAAGGGAAATAACAGGCGACATAAAAAAAGCCAAAGAACAAGCGTTAAAATTTTTATAAATAAAATTACTCATAAAAATCTTTCACGGTTTTGTCAATATAATCGTGAAAAACAGCCAAGAAAAAACCTCTATTCACTGTTTTGGATGAGGATAATATCTAAAACAATAAAAATATTTTACAACACTTTCATATAATCCAAGTCAAGAATGCTTATTCTCCTCCAGCTAGTGGATTTTCCCCCATCATTACGCAATCAAACATAGTACGGCCAAAACCACTATAAACATCTGTAATTTGCATTTCCTTTAGACAAGAGAGTATCCCAAGTGACAGTATGCTCCTGCCTCGTACAATAGCGCTAAGATCCTCCTTTCCCGTAAAGAGATCTCCCGCCGTTTCTTCTCTTAAAGAGTTGAGAAGTTCATAAAAAATATTACTCATATCTATGCTGTTTGCATTGTTTCTTAATCTTGATTCTAGAATTTTTTTTATAGCGGTTGACGACTTCTCCTCCCCCATCTCTGCGCTCCATGCTTTACGCCCAGTTCTTTCTTTTACACTAACCCTTACTCCTGTAAGGCTTAATTTGAACAAACCCATTTCTATTTGGCCTTCTACTTGTTCTAGTGCATGGTAAAAACTGATAAACTGACAATCAAACGAATTTGTCGGATTTTTAACCCTTTCCTTTATATGTTGTTCCTTGTGGTTCTTGGGTTCCCAAGGGGCAGTTATCCCTACGTAAAAAGCAACAGCAATCATAGCTCCCATTTGGTTTTGAGGGTATCTGCCCAAGTTGTTCGGAAGAGGATATCTTCCCGTTACTGTTAAAGGGCTAACAGTCCCTGTCTTCATATTTACTTCTATACTCATCTTTAATCATCTCCTTTTAGGATCTTATCTAAAGAGAAAAACAAAAATTTCAAGCTATTTTTAAATTGGTTTTATATTTACCCCGATAAAGATACTCGGGGTTTATTCAGTATTATTTTTACTTGAAAGAAAGATTCCTTTATCTAGAACAAATAATACAAGGGACTGTTGCGAAATGACAGTTTTTGCAATTTGTCATCCCCGCGAAAGCGGGGATCTATCTTGTTTTCTGAGAAATAGATTCCCGTTTTCACGGGAATGACCATTTCGCAACAATCCCTACAAAGAAAAACGCCCCGTTTTCAATCGCGCAAAAATCGTGTATAATTAGCTAATTATGGCTCGCAAAAAGAGAGAAGAAACTCGCCTCGACCTTAATTTAGAAGCAAAAGTTATCCCTACAACAATTGAGCAGGAGATGAAGGGTTCCTACATCGATTACGCCATGAGTGTTATTGTAGGCCGCGCTCTCCCCGATGTCCGCGATGGATTAAAACCTGTCCATCGCCGCATACTTTTTGCGATGGACGAATTGGGGCTTCAACCCAGCAAGCCTTACAAAAAATCTGCCCGCGTTGTCGGTGAAGTTTTGGGTAAATACCATCCGCATGGGGATACCGCTGTTTACGACACAATGGTTCGTATGGCCCAGGATTTTTCTCTTCGCTACCTTCTTGTAGACGGACAGGGGAACTTTGGTTCGGTTGACGGCGATTCTGCCGCGGCAATGCGTTATACAGAAGCCCGTTTAGCTTCAATATCAACCGAACTTTTGGCCGATATTGAAAAAGAGACTGTAGATTTTGGCCCAAACTTTGACGAATCACTTCAAGAGCCTCTTGTCCTTCCTGCAAAAGTCCCGAATCTTTTAATTAATGGATCCTCTGGAATTGCAGTTGGTATGGCGACAAATATTCCTTCCCACAATTTATCTGAAGTTATTGACGGGACGATTGCAGTAATTGATAATCCTGATATCGAATGTGAAAAACTTATAAGCTACATAAAAGGGCCTGATTTTCCTACAGGAGGATTAATTTGCGGCAAGCAGGGGATAAGGGACGCGTATAACACAGGCCGCGGGATTTTAACTTTGAGAGCGCGCACAACAACCGAAGAGGTAAAAGGAGATAAAGAGGCGATTATTGTTACAGAAATTCCATATCAGGTAAATAAGGCGGAAATGATTGAAAATATTGCCGAACTTGTAAAAGATAAAAAAATCACAGGGATTTCTGATCTTCGCGACGAATCTGACCGCGATGGAATGCGCATATATATTGAATTAAAGCGAGGGGTTGCGCCTGATGTTGTTTTAAATCAATTATACAAACGGACAAATATGCAGACAAGTTTTGGAATCAATATGCTTGCCCTTGTTAATGGGGAACCCAAAACATTGACACTAAAACAGGTTATTGAAGAATATATTAAACATAGGGAAGAAGTTGTTACACGCAGAACAAAGTTTGAATTAAAAAAGGCAGAAGAACAAGCCCATATTTTAG
>MEUA01000058.1 GCA_001771505.1 candidate division WOR-1 bacterium RIFOXYB2_FULL_36_35 | reverse complement strand
TTTTATTTTGCTAGTATACATTGTTATATTTATATCCATTGTTTTTTTCTCCTATTTTTTTTCCTGTGTGATTTTATATCGGGGGAAAAAAGTTGAAATTTCAGTATTTCTTGATAGTTTCTCCATGTTAACCCGATTATTCTCCCCGATTAAGATAATCGGGGTTCACGTCAGAATCAATAACCAACAAATTGTCAAATATTTACCCCGATTATTCATACCTGGGAAAAGTTTCAACACTCTGCTAGAATTCTGTTCGTCTATAAATAATCGGGGTTTACTCGAGATGAATAATCGGGCTTAAATTGACAATCCTTTCCAAAATAAAGTATAATTTAAATTGTTGTGTCTATAATAGTTGATATTACGCCACTTTTGGAAAAGGTGGGCAAAAGTTTTCATATTGATGAATCGGATACTGTCTCTTATCCTGAAGACAATCTTGTTTTAGTCTCCCCGATAAGATTTGAAGGGGATTTGATTAACACAGGCAGTTCTATTGTTTTAAAAGGGAAAGCTTGTGGTGTGACAAGATTAAGCTGTGCCAGATGTTTGAAGGAGTTTGATTCCCCTTTTGACATTCCTATAAAAGAATCATACATTATAGGTGGCGGGCTTATTCCGGACAAAAAGGAGTTTGAACTAAAAGAGGAGGATTTTGCTTTTCAGATAGAGGAGGATAACAAGCTTAATTTATCCGAGATCATAAGGCAAAATCTTATAACTTTTATCCCTATTAAGCCTTTATGTAGTGAAAAATGCGGGTTAGAGTAAATAATTGATTTAGAGATTTGAAAAGGAGGAATATATACAATGCCTGTACCAAAGAAAAGACATTCAAGATCGAGGCAAGGAAAGAGAAGGGCTGAATCTTTTAGGGCGACGCTCCCTAATTTAGCTAAATGTCCTTCTTGCGGAGAGCCAGTTCTTCCTCATAATGCCTGTTTGTCTTGTGGCACCTATAAGGGAAGAGCAGTTATTAAAATAAAACAACCGAAGAAAAAGGGGAAGGAGTAGTCTTAGGCAGTGGTTAAAATTGCGGTTGATGCAATGGGCGGAGATTTTGCTCCTTTAGAGATAGTAAAAGGGGCGATCTTAGCTTCCAATGAATTTCCTGACATAGAGATAACTCTAGTGGGGAAAAGCGACTTGCTTAATAATTTATTAAAAAAATTATCTGCGGGCGCAAACATATCTATAAAAAATGCTTCTCAGTTAATTGGGATGGACGAAGCTCCTGTATCTGCAGTTAGGGAAAAAAAAGATGCTTCCATAAATATTTCTTTAGAACTTTTAAAGGATAAAAATGTCGAAGCTGTTGTTTCTGCAGGGAATACCGGAGCTTTTATGGCTTCTGCCCTGTTTAAACTCGGGAGAATAAAAGGGATAGAACGTCCCGCCATTGCGACTGTTTTTCCTACGGGAAATTCAAGAGTTCTGCTTTTGGATATGGGCGCTAATGTTGACAACAAACCCAAACATCTTCAGCAATTTGGACAAATGGGAAGTTTGTACGCAAAGTATGTAATGCACGTTAAAAAACCGAGAGTTGCTATTTTGAATATTGGAGAGGAAAAAGAGAAGGGGAATGAATTGACCCAGGAAACATGGGGACTCCTTTCAAAAACCCCAAATATAAATTTTATAGGAAATGTTGAAAGCAAGGAAATTTTAAGCGGAAATGTGGATGTTGTTGTATGTGACGGTTTTGTCGGGAATTTGATTCTAAAGTTTTCTGAAAGTGTTGCTTACAAGATAATGGATATATTTAAAAAAGAGATTTCAAAAAGTTTTATTGCTAAAATAGGGGCTTTCTTAATGTTTCCTGTTTTTAAAGAGCTTAAAAAACAGATAGATTACGATGAATATGGCGGCGCACAACTTTTGGGAATTAATGGTGTGTGTGTAAAAGCCCATGGCAGAGCCAAAGCTAAGGCCATAAAAAATGCAATTAGAGTTGCCTATGAATCGATAAAAGGAGATATTGTCGGTTGTATTCAAAAAGAAGAGAGCAGATAGTTTTGGACTAAAGCTTTTTTTGTAAGACCCCTCGGTATGTTTTTTTTCTTCTCTAATATTTTATCAAGATTAATTCCAGCTTTCCTGCCGGCCCTGACTGCCGTCAGGCAGGCGACAGGCACGGCGCTAAGATGACAAATTACAAAAATTGGCATTATGCAACAGTGCCATAATAACAAATCCTAGAAAACCGTCCCGATTATCCTAATCGGGATTCAGTCGCAGGGTTCCTCAACCCAAATAAGCATTTTACAACGGGCCCAGTATATGGGCTTGTTGCATAATAGCGGTTTTTGCAATTTGTCATCCCCGCGAAAGCGGGGATCCATCTTGTTTTCTGAGAAATAGATTCCCGTTTTCACGGGAATGACCATTATGCAACAGACCCTATATAAGTATTTCTGTTGAAATTTATGTTTTCTTCTTTCGAAGATAAGTAGTTAGAAGATTTTCAAGGAGGTTTATTATTTATGAGTCAATTTGAAGTTAAGGGAAAAAAAGTTTTACGCGATTGGGTGCGTAGTCAACCTGATGGCGCTCGTGATTTAAACAGGCGATTGGTTGATGTGAGAGATGATCTGAAGAGAGGGTCTAATCGTTTAGTCAAGGGACTTAAAGGTGTAGCATCTTTTTGTCGTCAAGAGGTAAGATTTCCTGGTTTGAAAATAGAAGTTGTAAATCCAAGCCGTTCCTATGAGCCTATGAATAGACTTTTTGTTCCTAGTATAGGGCTGGGAAAATCAGGGGAAACCCTTGAGGCTTTTTTAAAAAGTGGTGCGGATGGGGTACATAGATTAACAGCACGGGTTGAGAGTCCGATTGACAAAGCCTCTAATTTTTTAAGATTTGGCAGAGTAGATTTTCGCTTGGATTGTTCTCCTTATGGTAATTTAAGAAACCTGGCTATTTCAACTTCGAGTCAGTTTTATGATGCTAATCTTTGCGAGTTGTTAAAAGTGGTTACATCGGATGAAATTGAGAAATTTATTATAGGAATGATTAGAACAAGGGATCGTTTTGGCGATGTATCTTCAATTTCAATAAGAAAATCTGTGAGGAAAGAAGAATTATCTGAAAGTCGTTTGGTAGAACTAGCGAATTTTTTAAGATTCTTAGAGTTAGACAGAAAAAAAACTTGGGAATATAAAGATAGCCTTTCTAAACACTACTATGATGATAACTTAGATTTGGATTGTAAGTATGACGAATATACTGGAATATCTTCTTTTATTTTTCCAAGAAATGTTAGATCCTTAACTCGTGAAAGGTTACTTCATTGCATGCAGCCTGTAGATATTGTTGATGAAACTTCCACAAAAAATGGATATGAGTGGAGAATCCTAGCCGCAGATTTGAGTTTTAAAATTTTAGAGGAGAAGGGATTGCTTAGAAAATAAGTTTTTTTGCTTAGTTATATTTAACCCCGATTAGGATAATCGGGGTTAAGAACCCCGCATAATTGGTGCGGGGTTTTTGTTTTTGCAGGCTTTTTTTCACCCCGATTAGGATAATTGGGCTTTTTATATATGAACCCTGATTATTCATAGCTCGAGGAATGTTTGACAATTTGTTAGTTATTGATTCTGGGATGAATAATCGGGGTGAAATTTAACTTGTTTATTGAAGATAATCAACTATAGGGAAATTGATTTTTGTTGCTTGGTATCTTTTTTATTGGGTTTTTATAAACAGGAGGAAGATTTTATGGTTGGGTTTAATACCGTGTCTAATATTGGGTGGAAAGTTAGGCGGGTTGTCGATAGGTTTGAATCAGGATGTGTAAGTGTCGCTGGATATTCGATAAAAGCTGCAGATATATTAAGGTCTGGCGTTAGAGTGTCAGGACCCAAGATTTCGTTGTATTCTAAAGGGGGACGATGGGCTGAGAAAAGCATAGAATCTTTCGCTTTTCATATAAGGCCGGGTCGTTTAAGTGAAAAGATTTCTAGGAGATTAGACAGAGTTTCACTTTTTCTTGAAAGTAGCGAAGAACATACTCTTGATTCAGGCGGGTTTAATAACTTAATAAAAGGGACAAGAGCTAAACTAAATGCACTGCACTTTGGCAGAGAAGATTTTAGTTTGATGGTTTTAGGTAGTTTTTGGACATCTATTAAAGAGGCACAGTCACCTGTTTGGATAGAAGATGGGATAGAGCCTGGAGATATTATGCGTTTTATCAGCCATCTCCTTAAAGAAAGAGGGATGTTTGGTTCGGTGTGCGAGGTGAAAATTAAAGGAGAGGTTGCTTTTCGTGATATATTTTATGCAAATGAAAAGTTGTTGGCGCAGATGAATATTCGGAGGGAAGATTGGAGGCATGAACGTTGGTATGTATTATCTTTGCTTAAGCCTTCTTTCTTAGAGGAATGGTTTTTTAAGCTCATTTCTGAAAGTTTGCCTGCGAAAGATTTTATAATAGAGACTCCAACTGAGAATGGACCTAAATGGGAAATTTTACGCGATGATTTGTTTCAAGAGATTTTGAGATGGAAAAACCAGCAGAATTAAGATAAAGGAACTGATTTCAGGCCCCGATTATCATCATAATTGGGGTTAAAAGGTAGAGTTCTTCCTATGGGCTGATGTCGCAGGATCTGTTTAAATGTTGTATTATAAAGTTATTATATATGTTTATTGAAAGGAATTCACCCCGATTAGGATAATCGGGATGAATAATCGGGGTTAATATGAAAAATGAAATAATTGACAATCAGGAATTTGTTTTTGGCAGAAATCCAGTTTTAGAAGCGTTGAAATCTGGCCAATCTATAAATAAAATCCTTATTGCAAAGGGGCTTCATGGAATAGAAAAAATTATTGATTATGCCAGACAAAAAAAGGTTTTGTTCCAGTTTGTTGAAAGAAGCGCGATTGATAAGGTTTGCAGGGAGAATAATCATCAGGGTGTTTTGGCTTATATCTCTCCTAAAAGGTATGTTGAAGTAGAAGAAATCTTAGCTGTCGCGGAGGCAAAAGGTGAGCCTCCTTTTATACTTTTATTGGATAGCATTGAAGACCCTCATAATTTGGGGGCGATATTAAGGACTGCTGATGCTGCGGGTGTTCACGGTGTTATCATTCCCAAAAGGAGGTCTGTCCCTTTAACAAGTACCGTTACCAAAGCATCATCTGGCGCTGTTTTTTATGTTCCGGTTGCACGTGTGAGCAACTTAAATGATGCTATTTATAAATTAAAAGATAATAGAGTTTGGATTGTGGGGCTTGATAGTTTAGCAGAACAGGAATTTACCAAGGCTGATTTAAAGCTCTCTTTGGGGCTAGTTGTAGGGAGTGAGGGGAAAGGATTGTCCAGGCTTGTTAGAGAAAATTGTGATTTCTTAGTTAAGGTTCCCATGAAAGGCGAGATTTCTTCATTGAATGCTTCTGTTTCCGCCGCGATTGCCATGTATGAGGTTGTAAGACAGAGATGGGGCTAGGGGGCAGGAATAATCGGGGTAAATCTTACGGTAATAAAGCTGCAATTTAATCCTATTTTGTCCGATATATAAAAAGGACATTAACCCCGATCGTCATAAATTTCGGGGTTGATTTCTGAGTTCTCCGTGAACCCCGATTATGATAATCGGGGTGAATAATCGGGATTAATATGACAGGAATATCAGTAATAAAAGGCTTCGGCCATCCTAACTCAATGAGAGATTTACCTGTTAAGAGAATTATAAGATTTGATTCTTCTCATGATTTAGGCGAACAAATATCAGGGATAGTCTCTTCACTTCGTTTCCCACAAATTGTATGTGTAGGAGAATTTCATAGTCCTTATACATTAGATGATAATCATCCAGTATATTTATTTAAACAATTGCTTTCTTGTTTTTTCCCGTTTTCTTTTGACACTAAAAAGACCTTGGTATATGAAGGTGTCCCTTACGGGGTTTTATTGAATAGATCGGTTATTGAAGGACTTGGTAAGTTACCATTACCCCAGCCTCTGCGTGATTATTTCCCGGAAATTGTTTCCCAAAGAATGGTGTTGTTAAGAAATATTGAAAGCATTGAAAAGATAGCAAAACATTTAAACTCGGCATTTATCGGGGCGTTTTCTCCTTTAAGTTTAATGGAATTTTTAAAAATATGTTATGAAGGAAACTTTACTTTGCCTGGAGTATTTCCATGCACTCCTCTTGGCAATGAACCCCGATTAGAAAATCGGAGTGAACAAGAAAACTCTACCCCCGAACTAATAGCTAGAAATTTCCTCAAGGTTATACGTGAGCGTGTAATTAATGGAGATCCGGTATTAACATATAGCGGGCTTGCTCATACGATTACCGATCCTCCAACCATAGAAGATCTGGAAAAAATGGAATTAGAAGATATTCATGTGCAATCCTTTACTTCTCTGTTATTGGATGAATTTCGAGATCAAGTGGTTGTTTTTGATCTGCTTTCACCGGGCCAAATTAAAAGCAATTTATATGAAAGGAGTTTTTATCGTTGTTTTCCACAATACAATTTTGTGAATTTTTTGGCAGCTGAAAAATATGGGTCTATTGTAGAATGGGGAAGAAATCAATATTCAATTATATTTCCATCTGGTGAAGGGAATTGTCTTTTAAACCCAGAACCTTTTAGAGTTGGTGGGAGGTATACTAGTTTTAGTGTTACGCCAGAAGATAGATTGTCTTCTCCTCTTGGAGATGCCTTTATTGATCTATGTAAAAGATCTATGCCTGAAGGCGACTCTATCCCTCCTCCGGGTATGTTTTTTCCTCCGGTATCGGAGATTTCATTACATAAGGGAACTGATCAATGGCATAGCTTTAATCTTCTAATAGAATTAATTGATGGAACGGCAATTGCGATAAGCAGCAGCGGCTTTGATAAGATATCGTTGTATGCTTTTTGTGACAAGGGACAAAAAAAACTTTCTTGGGCAGATTGTTTGTCTGAAGAAGTTAGAATTATTTTGGAAGGAGGAGGTCACGGTTTTTTTGATATTGGTAAAACAAGACTTTATTATGATTCAAAAAAACCAGGATATAGATATTACAAAATAGGGGAATTAGGTGATTTAGAACGTTTTGCATGGGAAAAAATGTTAGTTGAAGGAGAAAAAGAGATTTATTCGTTATTCCTAGAAAGAATGGATGTAGGTAGAGATGATTCTGGGCCAGAGGATAAGGCAAAAAGAGATCTATTCTTTGGTAGATGGTATGACAAAATTTGGGATTTAACGGAACAAATAGTAAGTTTATCTGGTTCACAAGTAAAAGCTTTTCATGTTAACATTCCATCATTTGGATTATTACCTGAAACGTTGGAAGGATTAGGTTGGGAAATAAAAGAGATAGTATTAGGCGATAACAATAAAGAAGGTTTTTTAGCGACAAAAGAAAATTGCGCCCCCTTGATTTTTGAACCAACAGGAACAATTGTTAGTCCTTATGATATTTACTATCGTGTAGAGCCTCCCGATTCCGGCATTATTATTTTAAATAGTAGGAGAAAAAAGCCATTAGCTTTGCAAGAAGCTATAAAACTTGCTCTTACTTTAAGGATATAGGGCTGTTATCCCCAGCCTAAAATTTCGAATCTCTAATTTCTCCCTCTTTTGGAGGAGAGCCTGAGTTTTTTCTTTCTGTCTGCGCTAAAGACTCACACTCAAGGCTTAAATGGAGAGGGAAGGATTTGAACCTTCGAACCCGTTAGGGACCTGATTTACAGTCAGGGGCATTTGACCACTTTGCTACCTCTCCGAAAAATTTTGCTTGCCCGCTTTTGGCGAGGCTTAGCAGAATTTAAGGATAAGAATGAAAGAAAAGAATTAGATAAAATAAAATCATTTAAACAAAATTTACCCCTAATTCCTCATTCCTAATCCTATTTTATTATATCTTATGAGGCTTATAGTCGCAAGTTTTCATATACTACGTTTTATTGAACAAAGTTTTCATCTATGAGATAATTTAATAGTTGTTAATTGTACGCGCCCGTAGCTCAGCTGGATAGAGCGGCTGCCTTCGAAGCAGCGGGTCGCAGGTTCAACTCCTGTCGGGCGCTTTTTGGCTTATAGCTAATGGCTTATAACTGGTAATGTTTTATTTTACTTGAAATTGTTATATGCTATAAGCTATAGGCTATAGGCTAATATGGCGGCCTTGGTGTAGAGGTAACACAGCAGATTGTGGTTCTGCTTTCAGGGGTTCAATTCCCCTAGGCCGCCCCAGGTTGAGTAGTTGGTAATTTGTAGTTTGTAATTCGCAAAATACAAATTACAATTGCTAATTACAAATTACAAGCAATCAAACCCAATTTCCAATATCGAATTCCTAATCTCCAATTTCTAATTTAAGTATCACGATGGCAGACTACACCAAGGGTTACGTCCCTAGCAGATGTCTGCTTTTATTTTTCTAAATCTCCTCCACTAAAATCACTTCATTTTTTATTTCTTCATTCAAATGGAAAGAGCAAAAAATAAGAGGGATATCAGGATGTAAAGCTTTAAAATCTTTGCTTGATTTTGAAATAAAGTCTGTTTTATCCACTGTTTTTTTGACTTCTAAAGCCAATGACTTGGAGTTAGCAAGCTCAATTACAAAATCCACTTCAGCCTTATATTTTGTTCTCCAATAACGAAAAACCCTCTCTTGTTTTGTAAGCTGCATTGCTATACCGTTTTCAAGGAGGCTTCCATTGTCAGTCCTTTCATTTATAGATCTGAAATCATCAACAATATAATTCCTTAAACCAGTATCAATAAAGTAAATTTTAGGATTTTTAACTATTTCTCTGCGTTTATTCTTGAAAAATGGTTTTACAAGCTTGCAAATTAAGGTTTTTTCCAAGAAACTTAAATAATGTTTTACCGTTTGATAGCTTAATTCAGAAACTTTTGATATTTCTTGATATTCAATAAGATTCCCAACTTGCAGAGCTAAAGCTTTTAACATTTGTGATAATTTATAATCATCGACAAGGCCTAAAATATCTTTAACCTCTCGCAAAAAATAAGTATTATATATATTTTTTAAAACCAGCTTCTTTTCTTCAATCGAAGAGCTTGTAACTACCCTTGGATAGCCCCCATAAATCAAATATTCTTCATACAGGTCTTGAAGCTTTGATACTTGATTGTTATCGAAATGGAAATGATTTTCTGTCCCAATTTTTTCTAAAAATCGTTTATTTTTCTTGTAAAAAGAAAAAAGCTCTGCATCTTTTCCATTTAAGAATTCTTCAAAATCCAAAGGGAATAACGAAAATACAAATATCCTTCCTACTAAATATTTTACAGCTTGAACTGTTAAGTCTATTGTTGAAGAGCCTGAAATAAATATTTTTGTGTGGGCGGTGTCAAAAATATACTTTAATAATTTGCCGCCTTTTTTAGCATATTGGAATTCATCTATAAAAACATACTTGTAAGGCTTAATGTAAGAGACTATAAATGCATCTATATCATGGACAAATAAATCTAAGATTTTTTTATCTTCAAATGTTAGAAATACGGCCTCTTTTATGTTTTCGAATATATGCCTAATTAATGTTGTCTTTCCGCATTGCCTAGATCCTACAATAGCAATTATTTCTCTGGAATTTAGGTTCCTTAAAATAGCATCTTCTAATTTTCTTGATATATACATAAAAATAAAGCCTTATTGCTAAAATTCAACTATGGTTCAATTATAGCAACGCACATCAACTTGTCAAGCATTTGTCCAAGGTTTTTAAACCACCTGCAACAAACAGGTTCTAACATCGTTTAATAAGCCGCCCCAGGTTGAGTAGTTGGTAATTTGTAGTTTGTAATTCGCAAAATACAAATTACAAAATACAATTACAAATTACAAGAAAAACTGATATTTTCGTTGCAATAAAAGAACAGTTGTCGCCCGTTTTTGGATAATAAGCAGGGTTTTTATACTCCTAACTTGAGCGGGTCTTGTTTTTCCTCGAGGGATATGATTTTTGTTTCAAATTTTTCTATTTTCTTTTCTGTCGAATCATAGGCGGCTGTCAAATTTTTAAGATGGGTACCCATCTTTATGAAATCTTCCAGAACTTTTGAAAAGTCTACTTGCAGCCTGGAAATATTTCTTAATATTTCTTGAGCCTGTTCTTCTATCTGCATTCCTCTTAAACCAAATAAAATGGTCTGCAAGTATCCATAAAAAGAGTTTGGGGAGACAGGGAAAATTTTGTTCTCCATGGCAAACTTGAAAACACTTTTGTCCTCATCTAGATTTTCATCTTTTACAATTATTTCATAATAAACATTTTCCGCAGGAATATACATTAAAGCAAAATCGGCAGTCCCTTCATCGGGTAAAATATATTTTTTCTTTATATCATTTATATGTTTTTTTACATCTCTTGCAAAAGATTTTTTAGCGTTTAATCTTTCGGTGTCAGAGCTGACTTCGATTATTTTTCTAAAGTTTTCTAAAGGAAACTTTGAATCTATAGGGATTAAAAGGTCTTTTAATATTATTACCGCGTCTACCGCTTCACGGCTTTTAAACCTGTATTGTTCCTGATATCTGGACGGTGGAAGGACTTGAGATAAAAGATCGCTTAGAAATAGTTCTCCCATTCCTCCTCTTATTTTAGGGGATCTTAATATTTCCTGCAGAGATGAAATATCACGGCTCAACTCTTTTACCTGTTCGGTAGCCTGATGTACCTCCCCCAGTTTTCTATGGACATCACTTATCACTTTTGCCGCGTTGTCGAGTCTTGAATTGACGTTCTTATCAACATTTTGAAGCGTTTGAGTAAGGTCGGAATTTACTTTTTGCAAGATATTCTGATTGTCAGAATAAAGTTTTGTTATCTGTTCATTCATTTGTCCCATTTGGAGCGTGACTTGGTTTCTTATCCCTTCTAATTGTTGATTTAATTGTTGATCTTTATCCTGATGTGGAGATTTTTGAAGAGAATTTAGTTTGTAGAATATAAGTCCAAGGGCCAGGATAGATATAAAAGATAAGGCAACTGCAACTATTAACATTGAAATATTATAACATCAAACAATTAACTTACAATCTTTTTGGGAGTTCAAATTTTGATATAAGATTTGATACAAGAATGGTAGTAAGTAATGTAAGGACAAGTACTGATTTTATCTTTTCAGAAAAAAAAGAATCTATGGAGTCAATAGTTAAGACGTTTAACAAGATAAGTGGCATTGCTGTTCCAAAAGAAGAAGGACTTTTTTGGGTATATTCCGGTTTTGGTAGTGGCTGAACAGCCCTTTCTACCCCTGCCCAGCGATTAATAGGGCTTGAACTGCTTATCATATTTTATCTTACTCCTTATTTTGTTTGGAATGCCTTTTATTGTCTGCTCTTATTTCTAATTTACTACGTATATATCGTAAAATTTCACTTTTTATTTCAGCTTATGTTATAATTTAAAAAATGTTTCAATTGATAGATACCAGTATATTCTTTATGAATTTGATTTGTAAACCCGGAATTTTAGGAGGATAAAGATTTTTTTTATAATCTTTTTTCTGGCATTAAGAGTAGTTTTGGCCTTTTCTTTTCCATTGACAGCTGATGAATCGTATTACTGGCTTTGGTCGCGGCATCTTTCATTTAATTATGTTGACCATCCCCCCATGATTGCTTGGCTTAACTTTTTTTTAAATAAAATCTTTATAGATCCTGTTGTTTCGGTTAGGATAGGGGCTTTTATCTTTACCTTGCTTGATTTAGTTGTTGTGTTCTTTATTTCCAAAGAGAGTTTTCCGGAAAAAGATAATAAGTTGCATTATGCGACGAGCCTTGTTTATTTGTTAATACCTGGGATTTTCATTACGTGGTTATCATTTATTGTAGATCTTCCTCTTGTCTTTATTTATAATTTGTCTTTATTGTTTTTTATTAAATATTTAAAGTCTTCTTCTGCTAAATATTTATATTTGGTCGGTTTTTTTGTTGGAATTGGATTGTGGGTAAAATATTCTATGTCTCTGCTTTATCTTGTTTTATTTTTTTTCCCTGTTTTGTTTGTAAAACAGAGAAAACTTTTTTCTTTTGCTCATTATTGGATTTCCGGATTTGTAGGATTGTTTGTTTTTTCTCCTCTTTTGGTTTTTGGTCTTTTGCAATTTAAAGAGTCTGTTTTTTTTCATGCAAACAGGATAGGTGATAGCGTCTTGTTTTTAGGAACCTTTGATTTTATTGGAAATCAAATCCTTTTCTTTTCCCCCCTTCTTTTTGTTTTTTTTGTTTTGTGGTTAAAAAATGAGAAGAGATATATTCATAATAATCCGATAAAAATCTTTTTATATTTATCTTCTTTTATCCCTTTTTTGTTTTTTCTTTTATTAAGTATTAAAACCAAAATCTGGCCACATTGGCCGCTAATGTCTTATGCCGGCATTACTGTTTTAATTTCAGGCTGGCTTTATGAAAACAAAAAAATGTTTAAATGTTTAGTCTATGGGATGATTTTTTTTGAGATAATATTTATATTGATCGGTTTGTTTTGTGCCCCTGGCATTTTTATAAGCAGTCATAAGTTTTCAGAAAACAGGCTTTTGGCGGGGAAGATGAATTTTTTTATTTCAGAAAATAAGGTTGATTTTTTTCTTTCAGACAATCATGGATTAGTGGCTCAACTTACTTGTTATGCGGACAAGCCGTTTTTGATGCCTACCGGGGTTTTAAGTGTTGCCGAGGGGGTGTGGGGGAGGGGGCAGTTTGATAAATGGAATAATAGATATTGCAAAAAAGGGGAGAATGTTCTTTTGTATGTAAGAAAAGATTCTTTGGTTTATAGTAAAGCGCAAAAAAATTTCGATAGAATTTATGAGGCGCCGGGGAAATATAAACTTGAGTTTTTTGCTCTGGAGGATTATTTAAAGGATAGTCGATTTTATTTGGCAGAGGGTTGTAAATTAGATAATATTAAGCTTTGAGTTCTTAACCCCGATTATCATAATCGGGGTTAAGGATTTTTGTTATTCATTCACTCTTAATTTTGATATAATAACTTTGTGGCTCGCAAGAAAAATAGCATAAATCAAGAACCTTCACCTTTTGCTCAAGATCTGTCAGGCATACTCCTTGTTGCTTTGTCCGTTTTTATACTGGCATCTAACTTTTCTTCGTCAACAGGGTTTGTCGGATTGTATGTTGTAAAGCTTTCTCTTAGGGCTATCCTTGGAGTGGGTATATACATATTGCCTTTTTTTATAGGTTTTTATGGGCTGCTTTTACTTTTTAGGCGTGAAATAAAAGAATTGGCAACTCGCCTTGTCGGTCTTTTGGTCCTGTTTTTTGCCTTTATTTGTGCGGTTCAGTTTTATTCCTCAAATTATTTTGCATCTGAAATTTCTCATAAAGTAATTCAAGGGGCTGGTGGTTTTTTGGGATTTACTCTGAGATTCGCGATGGAACGGACAATTGGCGCTGTTGGTGCTTATATCTTAATAACGGCTTTTTCAATGATTTCTCTTCTTTTGGTTTTTAATATTACAGTTTTGGACATTGTTAAATTTTTAAAATCTATATTTGCTTTTGTGCCTGAGAAGGCCTTAGAGGCCAGGAAAACAAAATTTCAAACAGTTCAGACTAAGATTCCTGATGTTGTTCCTAATGCAAAAGAGGTTATAACCATGCCTGCGCCTCAATTTTCAGATGTTGAGGCTAATCCGGAACCACATATTATAAATAGTTTTGACTTTGATAATAATGATAAAAA
Organism: candidate division WOR-1 bacterium RIFOXYB2_FULL_36_35; assembly: GCA_001771505.1. Taxonomy (NCBI): domain Bacteria; kingdom Bacillati; species candidate division WOR-1 bacterium RIFOXYB2_FULL_36_35. Next base: position 10,700 of record MEUA01000058.1, on the reverse strand, counting down.
CAAAGAAGAAGATGATTTTGAAATTGTTGTTGAGGATAGAAGAGAAAAACAATCTTACAGTAAATATAAGTTGCCCCCGCTCTCTTTGTTGGATGACCCCTCCCCAAAAGACAGGAAAAGACAGGAAAAAATCAGAGAGACAACAGAATTTCGCAAGAAACTCCTTGAGGATACTCTCCAAAGCTTTGGAGTTGGAGCCAGAGTTGTCTCCATAAACCAGGGGCCTGCTGTTACCCGTTTTGAACTTCAGCCTGATCCTGGAGTGAAGATAAGTCGAATAGCATCCTTGTCTGATGATATTGCTTTAAATTTAGCCGCGCAGGGGGTTCGAATTGAAGCTCCTGTGCCGGGAAAATCAGTTATTGGTATTGAGGTTCCAAATGCGGTAATCACTCCCGTAAAATTAAAAGAGATTGCAAAAGCAAATGAGTTTCAAAAGAGTCAATCTAAGTTGTTAGTAGGGCTTGGGAAAGATCTTTCAGGAACACCTATTTTTGGAGATCTATCAAAAATGCCTCATCTTTTGATCGCAGGGACCACGGGATCGGGTAAATCTGTTTGTATAAATGCTTTAATCATAAGTATTTTACTTAGAGCGCGTCCTGATGAGGTTAAACTTATAATGATTGATCCTAAAATGGTTGAATTGTCTATTTATGATGACATTCCTCATCTTCTGGCGCCTGTTGTTACAGATCCCAGAAGGGCTGCCCTTACTTTAAAGGAATGGGTCATGCGTGAAATGGAGAGGCGATATCAAATGTTTTATGATTGTGGCGCAAGAAACATAGATTCTTACAATACTAAGAATTCCGAAGAAAAACTTCCTCACTTGATTGTTATAATTGATGAATTAGCTGATCTTATGATGGTTGCGGCCGCAGAAGTTGAAACAACTATTTGCCGTTTGGCGCAAATGGCTCGCGCAACAGGAATTCATCTTGTTATAGCGACCCAAAGGCCTTCTGTTGATGTTATTACTGGTCTTATTAAGGCCAATATCCCATCTAGAATTGCTTTTGCTGTGGCGACACAAATTGATTCTCGAGTTATTCTTGATTATTCAGGGGCGGAGAAATTGTTGGGAAGGGGAGATATGCTTTATAATCCTATTGGGGCTATGAAGCCTATAAGAATGCAAGGTTCTTTTGTTACTGATAAAGAAGCCGAGCGAATTGTGGATTTTATAAAGGGACAGGCTGCGCCTGATTATTTAGATGAAATAGCGGAGCTTAAAATACCTGAAGGTGAATCTAAAACATCGGATGGGGGAAAGGGTTCATCAAGAGATCCGTTGTTTAATGACGCGGTAAGACTTGTTATTGAGTCGAAAGTGGCATCTACCTCTTATCTTCAAAGAAGAATGAGAATTGGGTATAACAGGGCTGCTAGGCTTATGGATGAAATAGAAGCTGCAAATATCGTTAGCCGTCCCGAAGGAGACAACAAAGGGAGGCGGGTTATTGCTACTTCTGAAATCTTATCCGCATTAAATATTACCGCTATGGTATCTCCTCAAACTTCAAAAGGCGAAGAAGTAGAAGAAGTTTCTGGTTGATTTTATTATGCTAAAACCGTTTAATTTTATATATAGAAATATTGTTGTTTTAATAGGTGTTATATTTCTTTGCTCGACTGCAAGTGCTTTTCCTTCCCGTATAATATCTACAATGCCTTCTATAACAGAAATTCTTTTTGCTTTGGGGCTTCAGTCCAGGGTTGTTGGAGTTACCACAAATTGTGATTATCCAAAAGAAGCTAAAACGAAAGAAAAGATTGGTCGGGTTGCGATTAATTTGGAAAAAGTTTTTTATCTGAAACCCGATCTTATAATCATGTTGGAAGAGGCCCAAGGGCGCAATGCTGAATTTTTAAGGTCTAAAGGGTTGCCTGTGGCTACAATAAGTTCTAAAAGCATAGAAGACGTTTTAATTTCTATAAAAGTTATTGGCGCTTTGACAGGGGTTACGAAAGAGGCTGATATTTTAGTTGCAAAACTGGATAAAAGGTTGACAGAAGCTAAAAATAAAAACAAAAAGGATGTTCGTCAATCTGTTTTTGTAATGGTTGGGTTTAAACCGTTGGTAAGTGTTGGGGAGAGTTCTTTTATAAATGATATACTTTTAAAAGCTGGCGGTGAAAATGTTGTTGTAAGTGATGTCGCGTATCCTCAATTAAATTTTGAAGAATTATACAGACTTGACCCTGATTTTTTAATTGTTCCTTCCAAGCTTTTTGATAAAAAAAATATAAAAAAAGAAGAAAAGCTTAGAAAACTTTCGGCTGTTCAAAATGATAGAATTTTGTTTGTAAATGATGATATACTGTTTAGAGCTGGGCCAAGAGTCGTGGATGCCGTTGAAATAATTGCGAAATTTTTAGCAAATGAAGATCAATAAAAAAAACATATTATATCTTTTGCTTGGAGCTTTGGTGTTGCTTTCGATTATTTCAATGTTTTTAGGTCCTGTTTTTATTTCACCTGAATATCTTTTAAAAAGTGAAATTTTATGGCAGATTAGAATCCCTCGAATTATACTTTCAGCCATGGTGGGAATTATGCTTGGGATCTCGGGTGTGATTTTACAAGGCATTTTACGAAATCCATTGGCCGATCCCTATATTTTAGGAGTTTCTGCGGGCGCTGGGGTTGGGGCGGCTGTTGCAATGGGAGCGGGCTTGAATTTTGTCATTTTTGGTATGAGCGCAGTTCCTGTTCTTGCGTTTGTATTTGCTGTGGTTTCTGTTTTAATTGTATATAAACTTGCCCAGGTTAAAGGTCAGACTTCTACAGAGACATTAATATTGGCAGGTGTTGCTGTCTCTGCTTTTTCCGCTGCCGTTTTAGCTTTAATCATTATAGTTACCGGAGAACTTCAATCCATATATTTTTGGCTTTTGGGATCTTTTTCGATGGCTTCATATGGGGATATAATTACTTTAACCCCTTATTTACTGGCCGGTTTTATTTTTGCTTTCTTTTATTCCAAGGAATTAAATGCTTTAATTTTAGGAGAAGAGATGGCTTTTACGCTTGGTGTTGATGTAGAGAAAATTCGCTTAATTATGATTATTATGGCGAGTCTTATGACTGCTGCTGCTGTTTCTGTCTCTGGGTTAATTGGGTTCGTCGGGCTTATTATTCCTCATTTTGTCAGATTGTTTTTAGGTCCCAACCACAAAACACTTGTTCCCGTATCTGCTTTAGGTGGCGCTATCCTTATGATGGGCGCTGATACTATAGGGAGAACTGTTTTTTCTCCAATAGAAATACCTATTGGCGTTGTAATGGCTTTAATAGGGAGTCCTTTCTTTTTGTATATTTTGAGAAGGAGATATAGAGTTAAAAGGTGAATATTCTTGAAGTGCAGAATTTAGTTTGCGGTTATGGAGATAGCCCTATAATAAGAGACTTGTCCTTTAATGTTAAAGCAGGGGAATTTTTAGGCATCGTTGGTCCCAATGGGTCTGGCAAGACAACACTTCTTAGAGTTTTGAGCGGACTTTTGGTTCCTACCGTAGGGGAGATTAGGTTGGAGGGGGGAGGAGTTAAAAATTATACAAGAAATGAACTGGCAAAAATGATTGCTTTTGTCCCCCAATTAATGGAGCCTGTTGAAGGGTTTTCAGTTTTGGAAATGGTATTGCTTGGGCGTACCCCTTATGTTCAGAGATTTAGATTTGAATCAGATGAAGATGTGCAGATTGCAAAATGGGCTATAAAAGAGCTACAAGCAATGGAGTTTATTGATAAAGATGTTTCAAAACTTTCCGGGGGAGAATTTCAAAGAATTGCGATTGCAAGAGCGCTGGCACAAGAGCCTAAAATAATGTTGCTTGATGAACCTATTTCTCATTTGGATTTGCGCTATCAAGTGAAGATATTGAAACTTCTTAAAAAAATCAGGCAACAAAGGACAATAATTGCCACTTTTCATGATTTAAATATGGCATCTCGCTTTTGTCAGAAGCTTATGCTTCTTAAGCATGGTGAAATTATAGCTTACGGTTATCCAGATGAGGTTGTAACTACTGAAAATATTTGGAAAGCTTATAGAGTTAAGGCTCAAGTCAAAAAAAATCCTCGCACAAAACGGGCAAGCCTGGTTTTTCTTCCATAGCATCCTCTTAATAAATCACCTGAAATTTCTGAGACTTTTAAAAGAATAGGAAACTATATTGGACATTGGTCATTATATAGTGTATAGGGCCCGAAAAGCCAAGGAGGAATTATGGTAGCTCAATCTGTTTATACGGGAAGGCTTTTAAATCTTTTGGTCGCGGAGACCAGACAACTGCTCCTGGTAAGTAAAGGGGAAAGAGAAAGGCCTTTATATAGGCTTCCTCAACCGCTAAGGTTTAAACTGCTTCAAGAGACACTCCCCAAATTAGAGGCTCCTTTATCTGTTGTAAACAACGGGAGGCCGGAAGATGCCCTTAGGGATATTGTAGAAATTATTATATGGGATTGGGATAAGAACCCGGTAGATTCTAACGTTGAAAAAGTATCTAGAGACATGGATATTATTGTGGATTTTGTGCGAATGTTAGCATTTTTAAGTAAATTTGATGTGGGAATTAATATACTAAGGCCTGGTTTGCAGGCTCTTGAGAAGAACCTGTCTCATTTGATAGAAATGATTCCTAAAAATAAAAAAATGCTTCATTGATTTTTTTTGTCAATCAATATAAATCTATATGGTTTTTCCGCCCATTCTTTGGCATAATTTACGCCGATTCTTGGGGTGCGTTTAATATATTTTTTTGATATCTTAATTCCTCTGTCTTCAATCCAAAGTCCGTTTGCAGGGATTGCTTTTTTCCCGTTTAGTTTTTTATCTATTTTTAAATGTTTTGTCACTCTTCCGGGCCCCGTTATTCCTTCCACTCCTCTTATTAAAATAGCAGATGGATAATCTTTTTTATCTGTAACGATATTAAGCATGTGATACAAGCCATATACAAGATAAACATAAAAAACGCCGGCGTCACCAAACATTGTTTTTGTCCTGTCTGTTTTTCCTTTAAAGGCATGGCATGCTTTATCGTGCGGTCCGTCGTATGCTTCTATTTCAGTAATCATCCAGGCAGATTCTTTTTCTTTATAGCGGCGAACAAGAAATTTACCAATAAGCTCTTTGCAGACTGGTAGAGTTTTGCGACCGAAAAAGTCTTTTTTTAGAATTTTAGCTAGAGCCGCCATTTAATTCTTCTTTTGTTGTTTTCTCCTTCTATTTTAGATCATAAGCCATGTGCCATTAGCTATCAGCTAAATGGGCGGTGTAGGAGTCGAACCTACGACCTCCTCGGTGTAAGCGAGGCATTCTAACCAGCTGAACTAACCGCCCTTATGGCTTATAGCTGATGGCTTATAGCTGATGGCTTATAGCTGATGGCTTATAGCTGATGGCTTATAGCTTTCTACATAAGATATTTTTTAGCTATAAGCCATTAGTCATGAGCCATTAGCTGACTGGGCGCGAGAGGGATCGAACCTCTGACCTCTTCCGTGTGAAGGAAGCATTCCACCACTGAACTACGCGCCCTTATAGCCTATAGCTTATGGCTTATAGCTTATGGCCTATAGCCTATAGCTTATGGCTTATAGTCGATCCATTTCGCGATGCAAATTCCACTGGCGGACAGGGATTTGAACCCCGACTGTCGCCTTCAAAGGGCGATGGCCTACCATTAGCCGATCCGCCATTATTGCTAATAGCCTATAGCTAATGGCTTATGGCCAAAAGCAAAAACTATTAATACAAAAAATAGCCAACAATAAAATTATATCACACTCTTGCGCCCAGAGTGATTCGAACACTCGACCTTCTGTTTCGTAGACAGACGCTCTATCCATCTGAGCTATGAGCGCATTTTAAAAAATAGATATTAGAAATTGTCAATTAGATATTAGTTGAATCAAAAAGAAATCAATCTCCAATATCCAATCTCTAAATTATACCGTATTTACCCCGATTATTCACCCCGATCAGGATAATCGGGGTTTAAAAACGTTGCGCTATTCCTCAAAAAATCTGACGATAATTCGTCATGTTTGGGTTGTTTAAATAGAGCATTCATTTTACAAAAACCATTTTAACTTTACCATCTTCCCAGATAGCAATGGGACGGTCTTCCTTTTTATGTTGCGATAAGACTTTTTTTACAGCTTTTTTCATAGCAAGCTCTGCTTTTTTATGCAATGGTAACTGTTTTTTTTTCATAGCTTCACCTCAAATTGAGTAATTATGCCCTTAAATGTTACATCGTTAATAACATCAATATGTGTGTTAACTTTTGGGCTATAAGTTTTGGCTTTTTTGCGGAATTATCAAATAACAACCATGTGTTTAAGAAAAAGCGATATATATTAAAAAAATTCATAATGCTTCTATTGAAACGCCTTTTTACATCTTCACTTGGAATGTCGTGTCCTCCTTCAGCAACTCTATCTTTAATTCGAGCTAGAGCTAATTGTGTGTTTGGTATCCATAAAAAAAATAAATGCAGTTTATATTCCATTTTTTTTAAATCTTTGAAATGTTTCAGATAGGTTTTTCCTGAAAGCGTTGTTTCAAAAGCAAAATCCATTCCTTTTGCCGAAAAATCTTCTATTTGCCGTAAAACCAATTTACCTGCTTTAATTGCAGATTGTTGAGGAAAAAAAGGAGATAATCCTTGAGCAATAAGATCTGCATTTATAAAATTGGAACATTTTGCATATTCCGGCAAAAAGGTCTTAGCAAAAGTAGTTTTTCCAGAACCATTAGATCCTGCGATAATATAAACATTTTTAGGCTTTTTCATAAGTATTTTTAATACTATACCAAATTATGTTATGCTTGTCACGATCGTTAGACTCGGGGTCGAATTTCGCTTTATATGTTCTTCTTACCCTGTTTCATGTAAGTTTTGTTTTGTATAAAAGGAGGCGAAATGATGATGCGGAGATATCAACGTTGCAATGAGTGTTAATGTTACTTATGTTGTGACATAGGGATATAGGACAACTAACAACCCAAAATAAATTGAAATTTTTTCTTTTAACCTCCGAAGGTTTTGTGTATATAAAATTAGTTTCAAATAAATAACGGAGGAATTAGTTATGGAAATACTTTTATTATCACCTGTGATGGCATTTGGCGGATGTGGAAATAGTGAATCAGAACAACCAAGCAAAAAAAATAAAAATCAATTTCCTGAACCTGATTGTGGTTCTTGCGTAATAAATCCACCAGTTCATCCTGACAACATTGAAAAGTTATCTGATCCCTCAGATCCTGAAGCTACTTTAAACGATGAAATTGAGATATTAGAATATCTTTTATCAGCAGAACCTCAAAATAATGAAGCCATCTCTAAAAGCGCCGAAAAGATTGCTTATTTGATAGCTGTTATTTATTGCAATTACGGCTCCGATAAAGCTTGTGATCTGTTTGCTTCTTTATCTGAAACCTTTGGTGTTTGGTGGGTAGCAGGCGCAGAAGAAACAGGAGCTAAACAGGCAGTTTTACAAAAACTTGTAGATCAGAATATGGAAATAGCGGCTGACCTGCTTATTTGTTTGGATAATGGTTCAGAGGTTATAGCGTCTGCTGACCTTTCACCTCAAGAGAAGGCGGCCTTGATAAGCGAAATATTTAAAAGAGATAAAAAACTGGCTAAAGATATTTTTTTAGAAGTAAAAGATCCCATTTTTGAAGTTTCAACTCTCTTTCCTCAAGACCTTTTTGCTTCTATTCAAAGCAATGAGATTTTGGCATACCTGTCGGACAGAGAAAATTATAACGATTTTGAAGATTGGGGGGAGAATAATTTTGTATATAATTCTCTCGGAAGACTACGATTTTTGAGTCTTGTTCAATATATCTCAAGAAGCTATGGCGAAGAAAAAGCTGTTTCGCTAATTCGCAATTTATTATTTTGTAATCCAGAAATTCAATCCTCTCTGCAAGGAGATGACATTCTACGGAATGTAGAACGCCAAGTTTTTGTCCGTAATCTTTTTGCTGAAATTCTGGAAAGAGACAACAACCAAGGGACAAGATTGATAAAAGCTTTTTTTAAGATAGATTATGATTTTTCCTTGTCATTCTTTTTAACCAAGGAAACGATTATGGCTTTGAACTTATCTCCTGATCAAATAGCGGAATGGATTGCATCAGCTTATGATGCAACTGGAAAAGGAAACGAAAAAACACAAAACATTAAAAATTTCTTTAGGTCTCCTTTTCTTTCCAGGGAATATAGTATAACAGAAGAAGAATTTAAAATAAAAATCTTTAAGGCTCTTTTTGAGAAATATCCGAAACAAACAGTAGAATTATTAACTTCTGGAGCTATTAATAAAAACCAAATTTCTGACGCATTAGCAGAAAAGCTATCAAAAATGATAAATGAAAAACATGCCTATCTTAACGATTCTCAGATTTCTTCTTATTTACATCCCATGGACTGGATTCTTTCCAACTTGTTTTCGTCATTTATATTATTTCTGTATGATGGATTGGGGCAAGAAGAAGCGGGGAAAGCTCTCAATAGTTTATGCGAAAGCCAAACTAGCAGTAACGTTTTAAAAATGCTTGAACTCCTTTTCTCAATTGACCGGGATAAAACAACAACTCTTTTAATCAACGAACTTAATTCTGACTATTCTTCATATGTTGCAGAATTGTTTGATAAAATATTTCTTTCGCCTTATTATTACTTGGCCGAGGGTAAACTGCCAGATCTCTTGGTTGCCCTTTATGACGCAAGGAAAGGTGATAGGGCAATAGCTGGAAAGATTTTCTATAATCTTAAAAATGATATTTTAAAATATATTATTGCTAGTGCACTTCTTCGAAATTATCCCGAATACGCAGCGCCTATCCTGACTTTGGGAGAAATTTCAAAAGGATATTTAACTGTTGATGAAATAAAAAAAATTGAAAGAAGCCATTCATTTACATGGCAGGATGTGGTCTCTTCGATGATTTTAAAGGTTTATGATAAAGCAGATCCTTACATTAAACGGATAATTTTTTTCAGAATATTAGAAAACAATCTCATTGGTCTTGCTGACAAGTGGAAGATTTTATATAAAATTGCAAGGCAAGGAGGAGAACATTCTGCCGCTGATATTATTTCACCTAATTATTATGACACCCAAATTCTTGCTGATGTTATAAGTTTTCCTTTTGGCAAAGAAGGCACTACAAATGAAAGAAAAGCAATCATCATAATATTATCAGAACTATATGCTATAAATCTTGCTCCAGCAAGCTGTGTGATAAGAAGGATAAGCGACCCGGCGATCGTTTCAACAATTATCTTAGGAATTTATGGTAGAATGCCCTCTTACGGCAGTAACCTCTTGGATATCATTTTATCTAAGAAAAACCAGGATATTTTATTCGAAATAATGTCAAATAATATTTCAAAAGCGGCCAGGCTAGTCACTAGTACTAACAGCAGATCCAGACTACATATTGATCTCGCCGGCATAATAATTGATCAAGTGAATTTACCTGAGGAAGACAACAAAACAAAAGAACTTGCTAAACTATTGGTTGAGACAATAAAAATAAAGGCAAACATTGATGGAAGTTGTAATTTCGCACAAGATGTTTTTTATTATCTTTGTAGTTCTATTCCTGCACATGTGACGACTAGTTCTGAAAGCTATTCTGCGTATTGGAATAAAATGTATGATAATTTGAAGAAATTTTTTGACATATTTCAAGCAGAGGCGAAGGCGCAAAATGTTGATGTTTCTTGGATAAATATGCCTAACCTACTTTATCTTAGAGACTTGTAACGGGTAAAGGCTCATCTGTGTGTATTTTCACCTGTTATAAGCTTGAACAAAGTTGACCCATTGCGGCCAACAAGTCCGATACGTTTGCCACTATGTATATTAACCCCGATTATTCATAGACTAACAAAATTTTAGCAGTCTATTAGAAAATTCCTTAGGTGTGAATAATCGGAAAGTTGAGCGGCTCTTCATCAAATAAGAGGCCAAAGACATTCTCGCTTGGACTATACGGGCCCGAAGGGATTTGAACCCTCGGTCTCCTGCGTGACAGGCAGGCGTGTTAAACCGGACTACACTACGGGCCCACGTTTTTTATAATAAAAGAATTGACCTGCCTGGGACTCGAACCCAGCACCACTTGCTTAAAAGGCAAGTGCTCTACCAGATGAGCTAGCAGGTCTTGTTTTAGGACAACAAATTAAAATTATACCAAAATAGAGGAAAATAGACAACCAAAAGTTCGTAGGGTATAATTGGAGAGTGTGAGGTTTTGTGTGCGAAATGTAATTCGTAATTAGCAATTGTAATTTGTATTTTGCAAATTACTAATTACCAAGCACGGAGGAGTGGCCGAGTGGTTGATGGCACTAGTCTTGAAAACTAGCATACCCGAAAGGGTATCAGGGGTTCAAATCCTCTCTCCTCCGGTCGAGTTTGAGTTTGAGTAGTAAGTCTTTAGCCTTTGCATTTTGTTTCTGCTAAATACTAAAGACTCATACTCACACTAAAGACTTAAATGGAGGAGTACCCAAGTGGTTGAAGGGGACGGTTTGCTAAACCGTTAGTGGCTTTGCCAGCGAGAGTTCGAATCTCTCCTCCTCCGCCAATTTTCACTTTTTGTGAAATCGTAAGAAACAGCCTCGGCGCAAAGCGCCTCGGCATGGTATTTTTCCGCAATTTT
>MEUA01000057.1 GCA_001771505.1 candidate division WOR-1 bacterium RIFOXYB2_FULL_36_35 | reverse complement strand
CAGGAGAGATTCTTTCAATGGCAGCCAAGTATTCCATCGCAAAATCAGGCTCGTTTACTGGAGCTCTATCCACCAGATAAGCTATGTCGTATTCAATAAGAGACTTATGTTCTGCCCCTTTTAGTATTTTACCTGCGAGAGAAAATAGTTCTAAAAAAGCCCTTGCGATTTGTTTGTTGCTCATTGCGCTTGCAGTAGATAAATATCCTAAAATATTTTTTAAATCTTCTTGAAATTGGTCCCTTTGCATTCTCTCTGATGTTTCGCTTAGTCCCCCTGCTTCAAAAGAAGTCAGTAAGGCCCTTAAATCTGTTAAAAGATTTAAAGTAGCTCCTTCATGAGGTATCCCACCTACTAAAGTATCATTTAATAACCTTGCTATCTGAACGGCGGCCGATATTTCATTGAGAGATGTTAGATGTATTTTCCCTACAAATGAATTGAACCTTACCCTTAAAGGATCATTTACATTTTTGCTAATAGATTCGTCCATTACTGATATGAAGTCTTTTACAGATTCAAGATGATTGCAACTGTAGTTTCCGGCATTAAAAGTTTTTTCGAAGTCAGCGTATTCTATTATATTAAGCATTACACCTGTCAATTCGACTAAGGATTTTCTCTTGTATTCAGCAGAATCAATTTTATTTATATCTACTAACTTTGCTGTAATAGGCCATATATTCATATGCTCACATATTATTCTTTTAAACCTATCTGATGCGACCCCTTCTCCGTTTGCGATTCTGGCCAGATCTTGTTTTGAGATATAACCAAAAAACCATGGCTGGCTCGCTAAGGTATCTAATACCTGTGATGTGTAAGAGTTGAATTGCGCAAAAGGGTAACCTCCATCAGTTAGTTTTAATTTCCTAGATAGTACTTGCATTTTGTTTTTCCTCCTATTAAATTACCCCCGATTATGATATCGAAGTTAAACTCTGTTTTTATCTTTCGAGCCTTTTTATAACCGCGTAAGCGTCTGTTGCTTTCACTTCTCTTATGATTTGATCCTTTAAATCTTCTGGCAAACTATCATTGTCAAGCATTTTCCTCCATATCTTGAATCTTGTCCCTTCATTTAAAGGTTCAATATATGCTAAAAAACCTTCCCTAAGGGTTTTGTCGGTGAAATCAATTTTCGAGCCTAAAATAGCAACTATAGGGTCAGCTGGGCTTAGATGGCTTCCGGGATGGTGTGCTTTCATTGGTTTCATTAATGTTAAGATATAGTGTGCGACTTCTCTATCTTCTAAACAAAACCTTCGTCTCCCTTCGTGCAATATAGAGGATTGATGGTCACGAGAGATTTTAGTGATAGCAGCCAAGTATTCCATTGCAAACTCAGGATCATTTACCGGAGCTCTTTGAACCATATAGCCTATATAGTATCCCATAAGGGATCTATATTCTGCCCCTTTTTCCCCTTTTAGTATTTTACCTGCGAGAGAAAATAGTTCTAAAAAAGCCCTTGCGATTTGTTTGTTGCTCATTGCGCTTGCAGTAGATAAATACTCTAAAATATCTTTTAAATCTTTTTGCAAACGGTCCATTTGACTTTTATCTAGTGTTTCGTGAGCAGTTCTTAGTCCACTTGCTTCAGGCAAAGTCAGTATGGCCTTTAAATCTGTTAAAAGATTTAAAGTAGCTCCTTCATGAGGTATTCCACCTACTAAATTATCACTTAATAATCTTGCCACCTGAACGGCGGCCGATATTTCATTGAGAGATGTTATATGTATTTTCCCTACAAATGAATCGAACCTTACCCTTAAAGGATCATTTACATTTTTGCTAATAGATTCGTCCATTGCTGATATGAAGTCCCTTAAATCTTCTGAATCAAAATTGAAGGGATCTCTGACATTAAAAGCTTTTTCAAAGTCCGCGTATTCTATTATATTAAGTACTACATTTGTCAGTTCAACTAACGCCACGATTTCTTGTGCTAATGCTTTTGTAATAGGAAGTATATTCATCTGCTCACATATTATGTTTTTAAAATGAACCGATGGCACTCCTTCTCCGTTTGCGATTTTAGCCAGATCTTGTTTTGAGATAGTGTTTCTAATCCATGGCTGATTTGCTAAGTCCTCTAATACCTGTGATGTATGAGGGTGGAATTGTGCAAAAGGGGAAACAAGACGACCTCCATCAGTTCGTCCTAAATCTCTAGATATTCTTTGCATTTTGTTTTTCCTCCTATGGGTTTGTTGCATAATAGCAATCTTTGCAATTTGTCATCCCCGCGAAAGCGGGGATCCATCTCTCTTTCTTTTCGGAATGTAAATTAATAAATTTCACTCCGATTATAATAATCGGGGTTCAATGTTTTTATTTCCTGCTCTTATTTCCTCCTCTTGCGCCCTTGTTTTTATACCTTTATAATATCCTCATGCAATTTGGAGTAACTTATTATCCTGATCAGTGGCCAAAAGATATTTGGGATAAAGAGTTTTCTAAAATAAAAGAGATGGGTTTTGAAATTGTCAGGTTTGCTGAAATGGCCTGGGATTTTGTTCAGCCTAAAGAAGATAAATGGGATTTTAGCGGGCTTGATGAGGCTTTAAAAATTTGCCAAAATCATAATTTGAAAGTATTACTTGGGATTCCTGTTGCTCAGGCTCCTCAGTGGCTGGTTAAAAAGCATCCCGAAATTCTTCATGTTGCAAATACAGGATATATTCATCCTGCATATGGTCCCCGTCCCAATGCCTGCCGCGATAACGAAACATTTAAAAAATATGCAAAAGCGCTTGTTCATAAAATGGCGCAAAGATATAAAGATCATCCCGCAGTTTATATGTGGCAGCTTGATAATGAGCCTAATTATCCTCCTCTTGATTTAACTGATAATAAAGATTTTTGTCATTGTGAATCGACGAAAAAAGCTTTTATTAAATGGGCTAAAAATAAATATCAATTGCTTTCAAAATTAAATGAAAGATGGGGGACAAAATTTTGGGCAGGGACTTTTTCTTCTTTTGACGAAATAACGCCCCCAAGAGTCGGTATGTGGGATGCGGGAAACCCTCATATCTATCTTGACTGGTTCAGGTTTAAGTCTGAAAATATTTCCGCATGGCTTAAAGAGATAAAAAAAATTGTCAGAAAGTATGATAAGAATAGAAAAATTGGGACTAACAGCTTTACAAGTATTGTTAATAGAATTGTTGATCACAGAGTATTAGCGGAAGATATGGATTTTTTCGGATGGGATATTTATCCTAAAGGGACACAAAATTCTTTAGAGTCTCTTGCCCAGATCGCGGATTATTGGAAAGGTGTTTGTCATGCTACAGGATCATCGTTTATAGTTTCTGAGCTTCAAGGGGGCCCGAATGTTAGGTGGGGAAACGGTGACTGGGTTAAAGGCGAAGAGATTAAAGAGTGGGTCGATTTATTGGCAGATCATGGGGCAGAGATGATTTTATTTCATAACTTTCGGCCCCCTCTGTTTGGGTCGGAGACAGGAGGTTTTGGAATTTTAAAGCCCGATGGAAGCCCCACGGAAAGATATTACGCAATAAAAGAGATTATTGCCCAAGGTTGGGATGATTCGCGAACCGTACCAACAAAACTTGCCATCTATTATTCTCGTCAGTCTGATGTTCAGACTTTTCAGGAAGAGGGATGGCAGAGGCCGGCTCCTAATGACTGGTTTTCCGGGCGGGGTGATTTGGGGTTGTTTTATGGGAACAATTCGATTGTAGGCGCTTACCGTTTGGCTTATGGCAAAAAGATACAACCCTCTTTTATTTTTGATACGGAATTGGAAAGAGGGGAGATTAATTGCGCCATTTTATTGCTGACTAATCCTTATTTATTAAGCAGCAACCAGTTCGCCAACCTTAAAAAATTTGTGGAATCGGGAGGAACATTGATTTCTGAATCCCGTTTTGGCTTAAAAGACGAAGACGGCCATTTATATGAAACTCCTCTTTTGGAGGAGCTTTTGGAGTCTGAACATCTTTATACAGAAATTATTGGCAAAGAGATGAAAGTTGAAGGTTCCCCTGTATTTGGTTTCAGGGATCTTTTAAAGATTAACGAGAAAAGTTGTGTAGTTTTAAAAAAATATGACGACGGGCATCCTGCTTTAATAGAGAAGAAGTTTGGCAAAGGTAAAATTATTTATGCCACGTTTAGCCTATTTTCAAACATATTAAAGCATGGAGATTTTACTCTTAGCCTTTTTTAACTGACCATAATAAACCCCGATTATTCACCCCGACTAGGAAATCGGAGTGAAATTTCACCAGTTTCTTAATGATAATAAACTATTGGAGGGAAACCTTAAACAATGTTCAGCAAAAAAATTATATCATTTAATTTGAGTGTTGTTGTTGAGAGGGGAGATGTTGACGAGCTCTATAATAAAGTTGTTTCTGTTCAAAATGGAGGAGAACTTACTGACGAGCTAGTAGATGCCCTTAAGTCATTTGGGTTTCCAGTGGTGAAAAGCCGTATTTCTCAGGCTATTCAAAGTGGAGGGATACCTTCTATTTTATTGAGATTCTGCAGGCCGAGAATAGATTTAAATATGATAAATATTCCAGGCGGAGAATTTATATTTCAGAATGTAGAAGGAGTAAGGGTGAACGGTTTTAGAGTTAGCAGGGATCTAATTACAAATGCTCAATATAAGGTGTTTTGTGATAGTACCGGATATCAGCTGCCTGCATTTTGGGATGATAGACTCTTTGGTTTTGAAGCTGAAGATGAGACGAGAAGAGTTGTTGGTCATTATTTACCCGTTGTAGGGGTCTCTTTTTATGATGCGCAGGAATTTGCCAAATGGACTGGGAAGCGTCTTTTAACGGAGCTTGAATGGGAGCGGGCTGCCGCCGGCCCTATGGGAAGTTTCTTCCCTTGGGGAACTTTGTTTGTAGATGATTGGATTGTGTTTAAAGATTCTCACACGAGGCCTATTAATAGAAATGGTGTAGAGATGGGGAAGAGTGTGGAAGGGGTGAGGGATTTGGCGGGAAACGTGTGGGAATGGACGCGTTCATTTTATGAAAGAATTGACTTTTCAATGCCTCGTGATCCGATATTTGCCACAGAAGGAGAGTCTATTTCCTGTCGCGGCGGCGCATACTGGATTCATAACTTGGATTATTTCAAATGCAGTCATCGGCACGGTATATCGAAAAATATTCGAGACAATTCTACTGGATTTCGAGTTGGCGATGATTTATAAAACCCGATGATGATAATCGGGGTAAATAGGTTATTAATATATGAAGCTTGTAATGAAACGGATACTTGAGTTCGCGAAAAAAAACTGGCCTGAAGATATATCTGTCCCTTTAAAAGGGAAATCAGCTAAGCATTTAAGAGTGCTTCGTGACCCTCAGATTATAATGAAAGAGTTTATTGTTGCGGATTTGAGGAAGGGCTATGGGTTTAATTCTGATTTGGCTATGAAAGTGGCCGAAGTTGCAATGCTAAATGTCGATTTTACAGAAGGGTTTTTAAAATATCTGGCAGAGGAATCCAAACTTCAAGAGAGGTTTTTGTCAGGAGAGGTCAAGGCTGCCGTGGAAGATACGCATAAGAAGAAATTTTACGAATTTTTGGCGATTACAAAAATAGAAAAGAACAAAGACTTATATCAAAAGTTTACCATGAAAGATAATGTTTTTGTTCTGACAGAAGAATGAAATTTAAGCTATGGGTGAACGATAGATAAGAGGGTTGAAAGGCGAATAAATAAACAAACAAGGAGGTGATTTGAATGGGATTTTTGATGAGAGGACTTGTTGAAAAATTTAATACACAAGTGCCGGTACAGAAGGAAACATTTCGAGGTGGGAAGGAGGATGTTAATGTAAGAGGTTTTTCCCGTGGTGAAACCAGCCGCATTGGCAAATTTTTTGGTATTCCTAAATCTTTTAGAGGTGGGGCTGAAGCTGAGATGCATGCGTTTGTAATTCAGTCTTTGCAATCTGAATATAAATTTTCATATCCACTTGCAGGCTCAATTGCGGATATCTCTTTGAATAACAACGTGGAGTTTACAGAAGACTTTTTAAAAGCTTTGATTTCGGATAGCGCGCTTCAGCAAAAATTTACCTCTGGAGAAGTTTTGAAAGCTGTTGAAGAAGTCCAAAAAAAAGGGAAATATGACTTTGGCACAATAGCGAGCATAATGTTAAACCAGGGGGTTACTGCTAAATTTACGATGAAGAGCAATGTGTTTATGCTTTTATCTTCGGTGAATGATGTGGCATCGCAACCTGACGTGATCAGTTCTAATAAGCCGGCAGGGGCTTGGTATCAAGGGGATTTCTATGGTAGTGAAGGGATGCGATATGCTGTTATCTAAATAAATATAACAAACAAAACACCGGCCGAGTCTTGTTTGGAGAAAGGCTGGTGTTTTTGTTTTGTTGATGATAGAATTTTTTGGATAAATTAAATGAAATTAAATATCGGTTGCGGCAAAAAATATCTGCCGGATTATGTTAACATAGATTTTTTTGATAAGACAATTGCAGATAAAAATTTAAAATGCTGGGAGTTGCCTTATAAAGAAGATTCTGTGGATTCAATTATTGCGGAACAGCTTTTGGAACATATTGGTTATGTCGGAGCTAAATTCGCATTAAGTGAATGGTTTAGAGTTCTTACTCCCAATGGTCATTTGTCTCTTACAACCCCTTCTTTTGATGATAATATTAAGGCCTATTCAGAAGCTTCTTCTGGTAAAAAAGCAGCCTTGTTAAACTGGATATTCGGGATGGAATATGAAGGATATCAGCATAAATTCTGTTTTTCAAAAGAGATATTACGCAAGGAACTTGCAAAAGCAGGATTTGCAGATATAAAAATCAGTCAGTTTGAATGTGGCAAAGATCGAGTTTCTTTTAGGGTGGAATGTAAAAAGCCTGAAAAATATGATCAAAAATATTCTGTTGTATCAGCGTTAAGAAGAACTTTTGTTGCGGGGAAGATTATCGACCCTCAAAATGTTCATCCGGTTAAAATAGAATTAGAAAATTTAATCGATAAAATTCTTCAAATCGATGTTTATTCCAAAGAATCTGTTTTTGAGCTTTTATATGATTCTATTATTTTAAGCCCGCATATTGGAAGAATTGTTTTTGATGTTTTTAATTCTTTTAAATTGTTTCCAACAGATTCGGTCAAAAAACTTAAAATAGTTATCCCTTATCTGATAAAGAATAATTTTATCCTTCAGCTTTATAGCTTTTTTGTAGGTTCTTCTAATTATATAAGTGATAATGTTGAAAATTATTTATATGCTTGTGAATCCGCGAAGTCTTACTTAAAGAGTTTGCAAAAAATCCCTTTAAATAAACTGTCAAAAGGGATTTTTTGTTTTCGTAGTGTAAATAAGCTCCCTTACTTAAAGGTTATATCTATGTTTGATTTGAGCCATATTTTTTATATAGCTGCCAGCCTCTCTGCGCAAGGGGCAAAAGCTTTTATACAAAAAAAGAATAAAGAGGCGAAGAATTTATTTGATGAAGCTTTAAAGTTTAATCCTAAAAATATTTTTGCCTGCTGGAATATGGCAAGACTTTGTATATTAAATGGAAATTTGTTGGGAGCTATAGATTTTTATTCTAAATCTTTAATGGGTTGTTCCCCTTATCTAAAAGAAGATTTATTAAAAGAATTAAACGCTGTGCTGCGAAAAAATAGATGGAGGGGCTATAATAAGCCGGTTATTTATGACGAATCCAAAATTTAGGGATCAAATGTATGTTCCTGATTGTTGTGTTTGGGAGATAACACGAGGGTGCAATATGCGCTGTATCCATTGCGGAGCCTCCGCCGGCCCAAAACGTTCAAAAGAATTGACAACAGAAGAAGCTTTGAAGGTGTGTGAAGATTTAAATGATATTGGGACAAAAGAGGTCTCTTTGATTGGAGGGGAGGTTTTTGTAAGAAGGGATTGGTTTCAGATTGCCAAAAAAATACGTTCTTTGGGGATGAGGTTAGTTATTATTACTAATGGATTGCTGGTTGATGATAACGTTATAAAACAACTCAAAGAATTAAAATTGAGGCGTTTGGGGGTTAGCCTTGATGGAAGCGCCTCTGAAACTCATGATTATATAAGAGGGACAAAAGGATCTTTTAATCAGTTAATGGAATTGACAGATAAGTTGTCGAAAGAAGGGATTTCGGCTTCTTTCATTACAACGCTTACTCGTTACAACATTTATGATCTGTTTAATATTGCTGAAATAGTTGTTGCGAAAAAAGCAAATTGGCAAATACAGGTTGCCAGTTGTCATGGGACAAGAATGACCAGAAAAGATTTGTTGACTCCTTTAGAGTTTTATTTTGCCGGGCTCTGTTTGGCTGAAATTCAAAAACGATATGCTTCAAAAGAGTTTCTTATAGTTGGGGCTCATGACATGGGTTATTATTCTTGTCGTATCCCTCTTCTGCAAAGAGCAAAGAAACCTTGGAATGGATGTCCGTCAGGCATGACGGCGTTGGGGATTCAAAGTGATGGAGATGTGCGAGGGTGCCTCTCTCTTTATGATGATAAATTTAAGGAAGGGAATGTTCTTGAAACGCCATTATCGGTGTTATGGAACGATCCTAAGAAATTTAAAATTAACAGATATTTTAAAAAAGAGGATTTAAAAGGCTACTGCAAAAAATGTAATTTTGGAGAGATTTGCCAGGCCGGCTGCAAAGACATGGCTTTTAACAGTTCCGGATCCCCTTATAATAACTTGAATTGCTTTCACAGGATTGAAGCTGTAAACGCCAAGAAATAATTGATTTCACCCGATTTCCTAATCGGGGTTCAACACTTTTAAAAGGACCAAAGGCTTATTTTTTAAAAAGCCTCTTTCTGTCTTTAGTTCCGCAACCTGCACATCTACGTATTGTCCTGTTTTCAAGCTTTTTACTTCATCCCCGTTTATTCTTCCCTCAAAGTATTTTCCTCCCCACATCCTTACAAGCGGGATATAGGCCGTATCGTTTATTATTCTATCTACTCTGCAATTTCGAAATATAGAGTTTATCCTAACTGTTGAGCCGTTTAAATAAAAAGATATCCTCCTGTTGTTGATGTCTATCCCCAGCCATCTGTCGCTCCTTGTTGTTATCCCTTCAAAAACACGAAAGAATGATTGCATAAATTATTCCCTCCCTTTGAACTTTTCAGGGTTATCGCTTAATTGGCAGGCAAAATTTCAATAATTTGATAGAATTATAACAGATGCTTCATCAAATTTTAAAAAAATTAAAAGATACTGATGTTTACAATGAAAGTTTGCGTGAAAAAAACTTTTCAGGGCTTATAGGCTCTTCAAAATCATTGGTTGTATCTTCTCTCGCGGAAAAACTTAAAAAGGTAGCCATAATTACAACCTCTTCTTCTGAAGCGCAATGGATAAAAGAAGAGATTTCTGTTTTTTATCCAACACTGACAGTTAGTATTTTGCCTGCTCCAGACGCCCTTTTTTATGGAGAAAAAGTTTCAAAAGAGATTACCGGCAAGAGGCTTAGAGTTTTTGCCGATTTTTTGGCCGAAGATAAAGGGGTTCTTGTTATCCCCTTAAGGTCTGCTATGTATAAAACTTCAGGGACAAGGGATCAGTGGATTGAGCTTTTAAGGGGGGAGAAAGATATAAGGCTTGATAAACTTATAAGCAGGTTGATTGAATATGACTATGAGAGATTGCCGGTTGTCGGAGAGCACGGAGAGTTTTCCGTGAGAGGGGGGATAATCGATATCTTTCCTTCAAATTCTGATTATCCTTTCAGACTGGAATTTTTGGGGGATGAAATAGAATCTATCCGTCCCTTTGATCCCGTAACGCAAAGATCAAAAGAAAAAATTGAAAACATTAAAATATTTAAAAACAATGAAGAGAGAGATGTCTCCCTGCTTTACGCTTTGCCAAAGGAGACAACCTTAATTATTGATGAAAAAAATATCCTTAAAGGAGCTTCGGATCAGCTGATAAAAGATATAAGTCTTTCTCCTGATGTTTTAAAAGATATTGTTCCTTTTATTGAGCTTTTAAAAGAGGCAAAAAAATTTAATCTTTTTTATTTCTCGGGGTTTTTTGAGACGCAAGAAGAACCTCTGTTCTATTCTTCTTCGGATTATACAAACAAAATATCTGTGCTGGAAGAAAAAAGAGATGTTTTAATTGTAACTGAACATCCTTCCCGCTTTAGCCCATCTTTAAAAATTGTGAAAGGACGGATCCGATCGGGGTTTAAATTTGGTGATTGTGAGGTTTTGTCCGATAAAGAGCTTTTTGGAGTGAAAAGTGCGAGGGCGAAAACAGAGACAAAATTGGTTGAAGGGGTAGGCCCCGATATTCGTGCCGATTTTAATATTGGAGATTATGTCGTGCATGAAGACTACGGTGTTGCGATTTATAAGGGGCTCCATAAAATTGAGGAGGGAGAATTCATCCTTCTTGAGTTTGCGGAAAACGACAGGCTTTATGTTCCGCCCCATTCTATGGGTCGGGTTGAAAAATATATTTCTGAAGAGGGATATCGCCCTAAGCTTTCCAGAATGGGAGGGGTGGCATGGAAGGCGATAAAATCTAAAGTAAAAAAATCTGTTCGTGATTTGACAAAAGAACTTTTGGCTTTGTATTCAGAGAGGAAAGAAATAAATAAAATTCCATACTCTCAGGATGACCTATGGCAGAGCGAACTTAAAGATTCTTTTCCATATGAAGAGACCCCCGATCAGTTGAAAGCGATCTCGGACATAAAAAACGACTTGGAATCTGATAAGCCGATGGAGAGGCTTTTGTGCGGGGATGTGGGGTATGGCAAGACAGAGGTTGCAATAAGGGCGATTGTTAAGGTAGCGCAAGCAAATAAGCAGGTGGCCCTCCTTGTTCCTACAACGATTCTGGCGGATCAACATTACCATTACTTGAAAGAGCGGCTCTCTGTTTTTCCTCTAAAGGTTGAGATGCTTTCAAGGTTTAAAAGCAAAGATGAGCAAAAAAAGGTTATTGAGCAATTAAAAAGTGGCGAAATAAATATTATTGTCGGGACCCACAGGCTCCTTCAAAAAGATGTTCATTTTAAAGATATAGGCTTGTTGGTTGTTGACGAAGAACATCGTTTTGGTGTTTCACATAAGGAAAAACTTAAAAAAATAAAAAAGAATATCGATATATTATCAATGACCGCGACCCCCATCCCCAGAACTCTCTATATGTCGCTTGCTGGGACAAGGGATTTAAGTTTAATTCAAACTCCCCCCGCCGACAGATCTCCCATAAGGACATATGTTTCCCCTTTTGATGAAGCGTTGGTTCGAGAGGCTATTCTTAGAGAATTAGATAGAGGGGGACAGATATTTTTTGTCCACAACAGGATAGAGACGATAGATAATATCGCGGCAAAAATAAAAAGACTTGTTCCTGAAGCTAAACTTGTAGTTGCGCATGGGAGAATGAGAGAGATTGACCTCGAGAAGGTTATGGAAAAATTTCTTGATCAAAGATGTGATATTTTATTGTGCACCGCGATTATAGAATCGGGATTGGATATACCAAATGCAAATACTATTTTAATTGATAATGCCCATAAGTTGGGGCTTGCGCAACTTTATCAATTAAGGGGGAGAGTGGGACGCTCGGAAGTTAGGGGATATGCATATCTTTTATATGACCCTAAAGATATTATAGCAGAAAATTCCTTGGCCAGGTTAAAAGCCATCCAGGAATTTATATCGTTAGGATCGGGTTATAGGCTTGCTCTGCGTGATTTGGAGATAAGGGGATCCGGAAATCTTTTGGGGGCACAGCAGCATGGGCATATGCTCTCGGTGGGGTTTGATCTTTATTGTGAGCTTTTGGATGAAGCTGTTAAAGAGATAAAGGGGATAAAAGAGCCGACTCCAAGACAGGTTGTCATCGATGTGGAAAAAGAGGGGTATATCCCGGGAAAATATATTGAAGATGAACAGCAGAGGATAGCTATTTATCGTCGTTTAAACCTTTTATCCTGCTTGGATGAATTGAAAGATTTTAAGGATGAGATAAAAGACCGTTTTGGAAAAATCCCTCAGGAAGTTTTGAAGCTTTTTGATTTTGTCTTTTTAAAGCTAAGCGCCGGTAAGATGGGGATTGTTTCGATTAGGGGGGATAAGAGGATTGTTGTTGAGTGGATAGATGGGAGACAAAAACGGTTTAAAATTGAGGGTAAAGATCGACTAGGAGAGATTGTCGCGAGATTGAAATCAACCCCGATTTCCTAATCGGGGGGAATAATCGGGGTTAATTTTTAATCAAACCTGTCTTTCATCGCTCTTATAGCTCTTTGGCTTCTTATTATGGCTATCGGTTTTTTTGTTTTTTTGTCTTTCAAGACGATGGCTTCATCCCTTATCTCTACGTTCCCCTCTTCAACATCTTCAATTGTCGTCTTTGAAAGGTATACAGAGGCCAAAACTTCTGCTATTTGGGCGTTTAGCTCATCTCCGATAAAAACTCTAGGATTGATTTCTATCTCCGTATGCGCTCCCTTTATAGGGTTTGATCCGCTGTATTTTTTCCACACCTTTTTTAATTCGTCTTCAAGCTTTTCTAACTGGCTTTTCATTTTTACCATCTCCTTTCAAGAGAGACCGTTCTTTCCATCCGTCAATTACTAGTGAAGGGGGTATTTCGCAGGCTACTCCGCAGTTGAGTAAAAATCTTGGCAAATCTATGACCTCCAATCTTTTTTGTGAGTCTTGAGGCTGCGGGAGTGTAGCTGCAATTTGCTCTTGAACAGGGAATCCTGGATTGTGTCTTAATTCTGGGGCTTCTGGGGGAAGAGAAGCTATGGCCGGCTTCTGATCAAGAAGAGCCCAGTTTTTTGAAGAGGCAACTTTTCTTTCCAATGTAGAGATGTCTGCCTCCAGTAAAGGGTCTTTTGCCATTTGATATAATTTATCTGTTGTTAGATGTATCGCGTTATCTTCTTCTGGGGTTAGTTGTCTTGTTAATTGCAGGAGCCTGTATAAACAGCCTGTTAATTGATAAGGGTCAAATTTTAAACTTGCTAAAAACTGTGGGAGTTGTTCTGCTTTGACAGAAACTTTTTGCTTGTTTTTAATGTCTGTCAATGAGAAAACCATACCTGAAAGTCTTGCGAGGCATTGTGATCCGAGGCTTCTATAAAAACTGTCTTGCGCGCGTGGAATTAAACCGTTGTCTGCAGAGCTTATAGCGCGTTGTTTTGCTACCCAAGTCGTTATATTGGTTTTTCTAATTGCCATAGTTTTCTCTTCCCGTAGATTTTATCGGAGTATAAACCAAAAAACTTGCATGGGGTGAATAATCGGAGTTAAATGATATAATATCAGAATGAAAGAATTTGATGCTTTAGTAAAGGTTGTTTCGATTTTACGCAAAAAATGCCCATGGGATAAAAAGCAGACACACAAGACGCTGAAGCCTTATATGCTTGAAGAGACGAATGAAGCAATAGAGGCTATAGATAGCGGCGACCCTAAAAAACTTTGTGAAGAACTTGGAGATCAGCTTTTGCATATTGTTATGCACGCTGAAATGGCAAAAGAAAAAGGGACATTTACTATAAAAGATATTATTGAGGTTATCCGCGCCAAAATGATTCGCCGCCATCCGCATGTTTTTGGAGATCTTAAGACTAAAAAAATATCTGAAATTTATAAAAGATGGGAAAAGATAAAAAAAATAGAAAAATATGCAAATAAAAAAGGGATAGACCTTATGAAACTGGGTGCGAGAAATATGAAAAAACTATGGGAGGAGATTAATCAAAATGAAAGATAAATTTAATTGGTCGAGTTTTATATTTTGGACATTGATAGGGATTCTTATATTAATGATTTTATTTCCGGTTTTTCCTGTGCCACAGAAGGCTGAAGAATTAAGTTTCTCTGATTTTTTAAACCGTGTTGATAAAAATGAAATAAAGTCTATAAAAATATCAGGAGAAGATATTTCAGGGATATTAAAAGATAAAAAAGAATTTAAAACCCGGGCTGTCAACTATCCTAACTTGATTTCAAGCTTGAGAGAGAAAAATGTAGATATAAAAGTTGAACCTCCAATGGAAAATAATTGGCTCTTTGGACTGCTCGCGCAAATACTTCTTCCTCTTCTCTTTTTTGCTTTTTTATGGTGGCTTCTTTTGCGGCAGGCTCAATCTGCCAATAATCAGGCAATGTCGTTTGGACGGTCCCCAGCGAAATCTCTTGAAAAAAAAGCGGATGTCACATTTGCCGATGTTGCCGGAGTTGATGAGGCTAAAGATGAGCTGAAAGAGATTGTTGATTTTTTAAAGAATCCGCAAAAATATCAAAAACTTGGCGCCAAGATGCCAAAGGGACTATTACTTGTTGGCGCTCCTGGAACAGGAAAGACTCTTCTTGCCCGCGCTATTGCTGGTGAAGCAGGTGTTCCGTTTTTGACTATTTCTGGTTCTGATTTTGTGGAAATGTTTGTTGGTGTTGGAGCTTCTCGCGTTAGAGCGGTTTTTAAGCAGGCAAAAAAGGTTACACCTTCTATTATATTTATGGATGAAATAGATGCTGTGGGCCGACATAGGGGGGCTGGATTGGGTGGAGGGCATGATGAGAGGGAACAGACATTAAATCAGCTTTTGGTTGAAATGGATGGCTTTGATCCAAAAACGAATGTGATAGTTATTGCGGCTACAAACAGACCCGATATTTTAGATCCTGCCCTTTTGCGTCCTGGGCGTTTTGATAGAAGGGTGATTTTGGATAAACCCGACCTTAATGGGAGGGTTGCGATACTAAAAATTCATGCTAGAGGGAAACCATTGGCAAATGATGTCGATCTAAATGTTGTAGCAAGAAGGACTCCCGGATTTACGGGCGCGGATCTTGAAAACATATTAAATGAAGGGGCGATTCTTGCGGCCCGTTCTGAAAAGACGCAAATTACAATGATAGAAGTTGAGGAAGCAATTGATAGGGTTATGGCCGGGCCTGAAAAAAAGAGCCGTGCAATTTCTGATAAAGAAAAGAATATTATAGCTCATCATGAAGTTGGACATGCCCTTATGTCGAAAGTATTGCCGCATGCTGATCCTGTTCATAAAATTTCAATTCTTCCAAGGGGTATGGCGCTTGGATATACCCTTGCTCTTCCCATTGAAGATAAATATCTTATATCTAAAAGTCAAGTATTGGATGAAATAAAGGTATTGTTGGGAGGGCGTGTTGCGGAAGAGATTATTTTTAATGAGGTGACATCAGGCGCGCATAATGATTTGGAACGTGCCACTGATCTTGCAAAAAAAATGGTTTGCGAATTCGGAATGAGCAACCTTGGGCCAAGGACTTTTGGACGAAAAGATCATCAAATATTTTTGGGGCGGGATATTGCCGAGATGAAGGATTATGGAGAGACGACTGCGGATGAAATAGATCATGAAGTTGAAACAATTATAAATGAATGTTATAAAAGCACTAAAGAGATTTTAACTTATAACCGCGACCATGTTGATAATATTGCAAAAGTTTTAATAGAAAAAGAGACACTTGAAGGAGAAACCTTGGAAAATGTTTTAAAAGAGCTCTCTTTACCGCCTGTAAATTAACCCCGATTTCCTAATAGGGGTTAATAATCGGGGTTAACCTGGGGGTAGTATATGTTGTTAGAATGTGTTCCCAATTTATCAGAGGGGCGGGATGAAGAACTTTTAAGACAAATTATCTCTGCAATAAAAACTGTGGATGTGAAAAATATTCACGTCGATCCTGATCATAATAGGTCAGTTATAACTTTTTTTGGCGGTTTAAATGATGTTGTTAAAGCCGCTTTTGATATGACAGAAATGGCTATGCAGCTTCTGGATATCCGAGACCACGTTGGAGTTCATCCTTATATTGGAGTAGTTGATGTTATCCCTTTTGTTCCGTATAAAGACGCTACTATGGAAGACGCGATAAAAGCAGCCAGGCTTTTAGGTAAAAAACTTTGGAAGGAATTAAATCTTCCTGTTTATTATTATGGCTATGCGGCTAAAATTTTGGAAAGAAGGGATTTGCCTTATGTTAGGAAAGGGGGATTTATTGAGCTGCAAAGAGAGGTTGCTTTGCCTCATAGGCAACCCGATGAAGGGAAAGGGTTGCATGTTACAGCCGGAGCCACGGCTGTAGGGGCACGCAGTTTTTTGATAGCTTTTAATGTTAATTTAGACACAGAAGATTTAACTATAGCCCAGTCAATAGCAAAAAATATTAGAGAAAAGAGCGGTGGATTAAAGGGGGTTAGGGCCTTAGGGTTGTCGCTTGAAAGTAAGGAGAGGACTCAAGTATCTGTAAATTTGGTTGATCACAGAGAAACCTCTTTGAAAAGGGTCTTTGAATGGATTGAAAAATGGGCTTATGAATATAAAGTAACTATTATAGAATCTGAACTTGTCGGAATGATACCAAAAGAAGCTTGTTTTTTGAATATGGAAAAGGCTCTTAAGCTGTATAATTTTTCCGATAAATTGATAATTTGAAGCAATGATAAAAAAGTCCAAGACCCTCTCCTCTAACATTTTTTCTTGATCATTCCGTTGTTCATAGTAAGTCATATGAACCCCGATTATTCACGGTAAAACCAGAAATTGGGCTTGTTGCGTAATGACAGTTTTTGCAATCGGGGTGAAATTTTTGCTATTTATATGCGAAAAAAATGTGGATAGGATTTGGTGGAAAAAAGAGAGGAATGCACATTTTATGTTGCTTGTTTTGCATAAATATATGTGCTAAGATAACTTTCGCTTGATGGTTTTGGTATATTTTTTGTGGCATGATAATTGCTAAGTATTTAGTACGATTATATTTTGGAGGTGGATGATTATGGATACAAATCTGCAAGAGCATGAGTGGATTCAAAAAAGAGAGATACTTCCATTTCTTTCGGATAAAAAAGAGCTTGAAGAGAAGGAAATTGGTAAAATTGAGTTTTTTGAAGCAGGGCTTAAAAATGAAATAAAGAGAAGTGATACGGTTGATAATGCCGTAATCAAAATAGTTAGAATGGCTTTGGCTGCGGAGTTTGGGCCTTCTTTTGTTAAATCAAAAGGGGTAGATAAGATGATTCTGACAATAGTTAATGGTATAATGTCTGATAATGTTCTTAGAAAACAATCTTTACTTATTATTGATAGATTTGCAAGGTAGTAGATGAGTATGGAATCAACAATACTTGTTGTTGACGATGAGACTTCTATTCGTGAGTCTTTTAAGCTTATTTTTAGTGATAAGTATCATTTACTTCAGGCTGCTTCTGGTGAAGGGGCCATCAAGCAAATAGCCGATCATTCTGTTGATGTCGCATATCTTGATATTCGTATGCCTGGGATGGACGGGATAGAGACTCTTAAACGTTTAAAAGAGCTATCCCCTCAAACGCAGGTTGTTATGGTAACAGCTGTGAATGATGTTCAGCGTGCGTCTGAGGCTATAAAATTAGGCGCGTTTAATTATGTTGTTAAACCTTTTGATGTTGATTTTATACTAGGACTAACCAAAGATCTTCTTATTCGTAAGGGTATGTTATCTGCTTTTGCTGAAGGGTCAAAATATGATTGTCTTCCTCCTTTTATTAAGGGAATTGAAAAAATAGAAGAGATGACCCTTTCTGATGATTGGATATTAATTTCAGGAGAGCCTGGGGTAGAAAAAGAATGGGTTGCTCATTATATTCATCAGCAATCAAAAGAGACAAAGCCTTTTATTGTTTTTGAGGTGGAAAGAAAGCCTCAAAGTTTAATAGAAAAAGAGCTTTTTGGTTTAGTAGGTGGCAATACAGTTGCCGACATTAGAAGAGAACCGGGAATTACAGAAGAAGCGGGAACGATATTTATAGATAATATAGAATATTTGCCTAGAGCGCTTCAGAATAAAATCGTTAAAATCCCCTCCAGGCTAATATGTGGCAGTTCTGTAAATCAGCAAGAGCTTGATATCGAGAAAAGTTTGAAAGATAGACTTTTGAAAAATATTATTCATATCCCACCTTTAAGGGCCAGGGCTGCTGATATTTCAGTGATATTTGATTATTTTTTTGATAAGGCTTTAAGGGAACATGTTAGTTTTGTAAGAAAGATTTCACCAGAGGCAAGAGATATTTTAACTTCTTATTCCTGGCCTGGCAATATAGAAGAGTTGAGAGTTGTTTTAGATAGGCTTGTTCTTATTTGCCAAAACTCAGTAATAAAGCCTGAAAATTTGCCTTTGAATATTTTAATAAGTTCGTCTGATGTTCACTCCCTGCCTCTTGAGGAAGTTTATTCAGAGTTTGAAACAGGTTTTATTAAGTTGCTTTTAGAAAAAAATTCAAACAATCGCTTAAAAACCTCACAAATGTTGGGAATTCAGCCTCGTGTTTTGGATACAAAGATTTAGTATAAAAGCTTGCCGCGAGCCGGAATCGAACCGGCACAGCCGTATTAAGGCCAAGGGATTTTAAGTCCCTCGTGTCTACCAATTCCACCACCGCGGCTAATATCTATCGACGCTTTTTTGCTACCCCTTGTTTGCCTTCAATATTACGTTTTAAATCCAGTAATCGTTCTTCACTGTCTTTTAAAAACCTTGTTATTTTATCTTCAAAAGAGCCTGGGGGAGGTTTATCTTTATCTTTTTTAGGATATTTTCTAGCAACGACATTTTTCCCGACCATTTTTATTGAAAGATCATATTTTCCTTCTTTTACAAGCCCCATTACTTTTACTTTTACAACATCCCCGATTTTTAAGTGTTCGTTAATATTGGAGACATATGTGTCAGAAATTTGACTTATATGTACTAGCCCTACACACCCGGGACTTAACTCGATAAATGCTCCATATTTTGTAATTCCAGTCACTTTACCTTCGATCTCACTTCCTATTTCTATTGGCATATTTTAAACGCAATCTCCTTTTTTTTTACAAGATTTAATTTTTCCCTTGCAATTTTTTCAATAACATTTTTATGCTTTATGTTTTCAAGCTTTTTTACTAATTCAACGTTTTCCCCTGTTAAAAAAGCTGATTTAGAGATAAGCCACAATTTTTCGTTTGCAAGAGATTTATTTTGCATCAAGTCTTCTCTAATAACAAAAAGCAAATAAAGTAAAAACAAACTTAGTAGAACTACCCATAGATTAAACTTCATGCTTTTAATTAGTTAATTTTATCAATTTAACAAAAAATTGGCAACATAAAAATTAATAATATGTGAGCCATAGTACAAAGTTATAAGCGCTCCCAATGTTAATGAAGGGGCGAATGGGATATAATCTTTTAATGTTTTTGTTTTTGTTAAAACTAAAAAAAGTGATATTGTGCCGCCAATAATGTAACCAAGCAAAAGGGAGACAAGCAATCCCTGCCACCCTAAAAAGGCTCCAAAAGCCGTTGCTAATTTTACATCCCCATCTCCTAAAACATCTTTTTTGTAAAAAAGTTTCCCCAACAATCCTATCGAGTAAAGAATAAAGAACCCTAATATAATTCCTACTAGCGATGATATGATCCCTCCTTTTGTAAAGCTGTAAAACAGGCCAATGAATATGATTATATAGATGGGAGAATCAGGTATTAATTCGGTTTCAAGGTCAGAGAAGAAGTTTAATATTAAGAAGGAGATAAATGCTGCGGAAAAATAAAATTCCAAGCTCCAAACTCCAAAGCCCAGAATAACTGGGACTGAAAGAAACAACAAACCGGTTAATACTTCAACAATAGGGTATCTTACAGAAATTTTTTCATCACAGCGACCGCATTTCCCTCTCAGCAAAAAATAGCTTATTATCGGAAAATTTTCAAGCCAGGGGATTTTTTTTTCGCAATGCGGGCAGTATGAAGGTGGCCATACGATGCTTTTTCCTCTAGGCAAACGATAAATACAGACATTGAGGAAACTTCCAATAATTGCGCCAAAAACAAAAACTATAAAATAGTTGACAAGCATGGTATGGAAATTATATATTACCACCATGGCTGAGTCAAACTTAAAAATCGAAGAATTGCTTAAACTTATGACCCAAAAGGAGGCTTCCGACCTTTTGCTTGTTGTAAACATGCCGCCTGTCATGCGAATACACCAGAGTTTAACGAAAACAGATTATCCTGTCTTAACTTCCCAAAGTATAAAAACTCTCGCGTATCAAATGTTAAAGGATAAACAAATCACAAGATTTGAATCGGACAAAGAACTTGATTGTGCTTATCAACTGGATAATTCAAGATTTCGTATTAACCTTCATTTTGAGAGAGGGAATGTTGGAGTTTCTATCCGTAGGATTTCCGTTAAAATACCGTCGCTTAAAGAATTACGAATTCCGGAGGTTGTCTCCAATTTTTGCAAGCTTCCAAGAGGGTTGGTTTTGGTTACAGGGCCTACAGGATCTGGGAAGAGTACAACTCAAGCCAGCATGATAGATATTATAAATAGTACAAAGGCTTGCCATATTATTACAGTCGAAGATCCGATAGAATATATGCATTTTAACAAAAAAGCCGTTGTTGAACAGCGGGAGGTTGGCGCGGATACTAACTCTTTTGAAGGAGCCTTGAAGGTTGTTTTAAGACAGGATCCTGATGTTATCCTAATTGGTGAAATGAGGGATTTGGAGACGATTAGGGCCGCGCTTACAGCTGCCGAGACTGGGCATTTAGTTGTATCTACTCTTCATACTCCGGATGCCGCGCAAAGTATTGACAGAATGATTGATGTCTTCCCTCCTCATCAGCAGGCGCAAGTTAGGCTTCAGCTGTCTTTAGTTCTTCAGGGAATTATTGCTCAGCAGCTTTTGCCAAAAAAAGATGGCTCGGGGGTTGTTCCTGCGATAGAGATTTTAATTGCTAATGCAGCGGTGAGGAATATAATCCGCAAAGCGACAACCCAGGATATTTATTCTGTGTTGGAGACAAGCTCAAAGCAGGGGATGATAGGGCTTGATGTTGCTCTTTCAACCCTTTATTCTGGAGGACTTATATCTTATGAAGAGGCAATGAATCATGCTCACAGCATGGAAGAGCTTGAAAAAAGAATGAAAGGAACAGGAAGACTTTAACCCCGATTCTTTGCCCCGATTATGACAATCGGGATTCATGCTAGAAAGAATTTCAAGCATTTTGATTTTACCGTGAATGATAGGGGTTAATTTTAGATCTCCTCCTGTTTATAAAATAAAAAGAAGACGTGTCAAAACTTCCATCGTTTTTAATTAAGAATATTCCCAAAAGGATTAACCAGTCAAAAATAAGAAACCTCATTTCTGACGAATCAATTCATACTGTTTGTGAATCTGCAAAGTGTCCGAATTTAGGAGAATGTTTTTCCCGCAATACTTTGACCTTTATGATTTTAGGGGATATTTGCACAAGAACCTGCGCATTTTGCGGCGTTAAAAAAGGGACACTTTTTCCTCCAGATCCTGATGAACCTGAAAAAATTGCAGAGGCTGTTAAAAAACTGGGATTAAATTATGTTGTTGTAACATCTGTAACCAGGGATGACCTCCCAGATTATGGCGCCTCACAATTTGTGAGAGTTATAGAAGAATTAAAGCCCCTTCCTGTTGAAGTTTTAATCCCCGATCTTTGCGGAGAATGGGAAGAATTAAAGAAGATAGTAGATGCAGGGCCTTATGTTTTGAATCATAACATTGAGACTGTGCCAAGATTATACAAACAAATAAGGCCACAGGCCATTTATAAAAGATCTCTTAAGCTTTTAAAGAGAGCAAAAGAGTTAAATTCCAGGCTGTATGTTAAATCCGGATTTATGGTGGGGTTGGGGGAGACGGATGGAGAAGTTTTTGACTTGCTTCAAGAGTTAAAATCGGTAAGCTGTGATATTGTAACAATCGGACAGTACCTTCCTCCATCAAGAAATCATGCTAAGCCAGAACGGTTTGTTGATCCTTCTGTTTTTGAAGAATATAAAACAGAAGGGGAAAAACTCGGACTTAAAGTCTTTTCAGGCCCGTTTGTCAGAAGTTCGTATCAGGCCTCAAAGATTATAAGCCTACGGTAGCTAACTCTTCCAATATCCAAGAAGGTAATTGTTGGTCGGGATGTGTTTGTTCTTTCAAGCGTGTGATTGCTTTACAAGCTAAATCATCGGCTGCAATTCTTTTTAATATTTGGCTGTCTTCTCTTAAATTGATTAAACTTGACAAAACAGTAAATCCCACAAAAACGTTAGAATTAAGTCTTAATAAATTAAATAGTACAGAGATTTTCTTTTTAAGGCAAAGTTTTAAGGGTGATGGTATAATATAAAAAGAAAGAGTCATTTTATGCATCAAGAAGCGGACAGATTATTAAAACTTCCAATATATGTATTTGCCCAGTTGGATAAACTTAAAGCAAAAGAGTATGCCAAAGGGGTTGATTTAATTGATCTTGGAATGGGAAATCCTGATATACCACCGCCGCCGCAGGTTATCGAATCTCTTGTCGAATCTTTAAAAAATCCTGAAAATCATAGGTACCCATCGTTTGAAGGGGCGCCTGAATTTAAACAGGCTGTCTCTGATTGGTGCAAAAAACAATACAACATAAGTATTGATCCCGAACATGAAGTTGTAACATTGATCGGGTCCAAAGAAGGCGTTGTCCATTTTGCTTTTGCTTACATCAATCCTGGTGACATAACTCTTGTTCCTATGCCTGCGTATCCGGCTCATTTTAGAGGTACAATTCTTGCGGGCGGGGATCCTTATATTTTGCCTACAACTTCACATAGGGGTTTTATGCCAGACCTGAAAATTATTGATCCTGCAATTGCGCAGAAAGCAAAGATGATGATATTAAGCTACCCGACAAATCCGACAGCTTCTTTTGCTACAAAAGAATTTTTCAAAGAAGCGGTTGAATTCTGTAAGAAATATGACATTATTCTTGTCCACGATTTTGCGTATGCGGAGATTTATTTTGGAGCGGAAAAACCGATTTCAATGCTTTCAATCCCCGGAGCAAAAGATATCTGTATAGAATTCCATACTACATCCAAAACATTCGGAATGCCAGGATGGAGATGTGGATTTGCGGTTGGCAAAAGGGAGCTTATAGAATCCTTGCGCAAAATAAAGACCAATCTTGATTATGGCCTTTTTACTGCAGTACAAAAGGCGGCTATTACCGCTTTGCATTTAGGAAACGGCTATATTGACAAGGTTAGAAAGACTTATGAAAAAAGGATGCATCTTTTTGTTGATGGGATGAATTCTCTGGGATGGAATATTGAAAAACCAAAAGGAACAATGTATGTCTGGTTGCCTGTTCCTTCCGGTTTTGATTCAACAGAGTTTTGCATGTATTTACTTGAAAAGACGGGGGTTGTTGTCTCTCCGGGGGTTGCTTTTGGTGATTTGGGTGAGGGTTACATAAGGGTTGCCATGGTTGCGCCGGAAGCAAGAATTGTCGAAGCTGTCGACCGCATCAGAAAAGCTGGGATTTATTTTAAGTAATGTTTCTAATTCAATAAATTTTGTTTTTAGGTTTTTTTTGTAGCGATTAAAGGTTCCTTATTATCGGTTTTAAATTGGAAATTCAATGAAAAATCGTCCACTAATTGCAATAACAATGGGAGATCCCGCGGGAATTGGACCTGAAGTTTGCGTAAAAGCGCTCTCAACTCCTGAAGTTTATAGCTTTACCAGATCTTTTATTATTGGAGATCCCAAAAGTCTACAGCATGCAATAAGAATTTCAAAACTGCCGGGGGTAGTTGTAAACCCCATAGAAAACATATCAGATGCCAGGTTTTTGCGCAACAGAATTGATGTTTTAACTGTTGGAAAGATAGACATTTCCAACCTTAAAATAGGAAAACTCTCCGCGGAATGCGGGAAAGCTTCTGTCTTGTATGTTGAAGAGGCCATCAGATTGGCAAAGGCCAAAGAGGTTGATGCCATGGTTACAGCTCCTATAAATAAAGAGGCGATTCATAAGGCCGGTTATAAATTTGATGGACATACCGAGATTTTAGCGGAACATACTAAAACTAAAAAATACGCGATGCTTTTTGTCGCTGATAAATTTTGGGTTGTGCTTGCGACAACACATCTTCCCCTAAAAGCCGTCCCAAAAAATATTAATAAAAGAAAAATTTTAGATGTAATAGAATTAGCAAGCGATGCCTTGAAAATGGTAGGTAAAAAAAAGGCAAAAATTGCAGTTGCTGGACTTAATCCTCATGCTGGGGAGGGGGGGATTTTTGGAGATGAAGAGATAAGGCATATAATTCCTGCCGTAGAGGAGGCCAAGAGGCGGGGGCTTACGGTTTACGGCCCCATATCTCCTGATGCTGTTTTCAATCTTGCAAATGCCGGACTTTTTGATATTGTTGTCGCAATGTATCATGATCAAGGTCTAATACCCTTAAAACTTGTCTCTTTTAACAGGTCGGTAAATGTTACTCTCGGGCTCCCTTTTGTAAGAACCTCTGTTGATCATGGAACCGGGTTTGATATTGCGGGGAAAGGGGTGGCAAATCCTCAGAGCTTGGTATATGCAGTAAAAGTAGCCGCACATTTTGCCCGCGCAAAACAATAGTTTACAATTCATTTGTATTGTTGTATGATTGTATTGAGGTGATTTTGTGCGTTATTCTACTACAAATATAAGAATCGAAACGGATATTTTAAAAGAGTTAAAATTAAAGGCTGTTCATGAAGGGAAGCGTGTTGCAGAGTTAATAAGAGATGCGATTAATAAATATTTGGGTAAAAAATCGGAAAAATTAAAAGTTAAAGAGATAGAAAATGACCCTCTTTTTAAAATTATAGGAATGTTTGAGAGTGGGGATAAAAATGCTTCTGAAAATATTGATGAAGTTGTTTATGGGAAGAAAAGATGAAATTATTTATTGATTCAGCTTTTTTTGTTGCACTAATGGATAAGAGCGATAAGTATCATAAAATAACAAAAGATTGGTTTTCCTCTAATGCTGATAAATTCATTTTTATGACAAATAACTTTGTCATTGCAGAGACAATAACTTTTCTAAGATGTAAAGTTGGCTATAGAGAGGCAAAAGAGTTTGGAGAAAAGTTTAGACATTCTAATTTAGTGAAAACCGAATGGATGGATATTTATTTAGAAAAAAAAGCGTGGGAGTTATTTCAAAAATATGCGGACAAAAAAGATTTAAGCTATGTTGACTGCCTTTCGTTTGCGTGCATGAAAGAGGATAGAATTTCTCATGCCTTAACATTTGATAAACATTTTAAACAAGTTGGATTTACAACTCTTCCTTTAATTTAAATGTCAGCTCTTTTAAAGATCACAAAAGAATTACTTACTGTCCATAATCGTAGGCCACGGAAGAGTTTAGGTCAAAACTTTTTGGTTGATCCTCAAGTTTTACAGAGAATTATAAATGCCGCGGAATTGTCTTCTTATGATGTTGTTCTGGAAATCGGGACAGGCCTTGGAGTTTTAACAGATGCTTTAGCTGAAAACTCAGAAAAAGTTATAACACTTGATCCTGATAAAGAGATGATCCAAATGGCAAAAAAAGTTTTGGCGAAGCATTCAAATGTCGAATATATATCCGAAAGCTTTTTAATATGGGATTTTTCATCCAAGGGTGACGATTCGAATCATCGCCTTTTGCCTTTCAATAAAATTGTTGCAAATGTGCCTTATTACATAACAACTCCGATTATTGAGAAAATTTTATCCTGGGAAAAAAGGCCTGATCTTGTGGTTTTGACCGTACAAAAAGAAGTTGCGGAAAGAATTGTATCAAACCCAGGGAGTAAAAGGTATGGCTCTTTTTCTGTTTTTGTACAAAATAAAGCTGAAGCCAAAATAAAATCGTTTGTTTCCAGAAGATCATTTTATCCCGCTCCGAATGTTGAATCTGCGATATTAGTTTTAAAGCCTTATGAAAAGCCGCTTTATGATATAGATGAAAGAATCGTTAGATCTGCTTTTTCACAAAGAAGAAAGACCATTAAAAATACTTTGAAGCAATTTAACATAGGCTTTGAAAAAATAGGGATTGACTCTAAAAGAAGACCGGAGACTTTATCCTTGGAAGAATTTGAAAAAATAAGTTTATCGTGTAAACCGCTAAACTCTTAACTCCGATTAGGAAATCGGGGTTCACGTCAGAATCAATAACCAACAAATTGTCAAACATTTACTCTATGGGATTGTTGCGAAATGGTCATTCCCGTGAAAACGGGAATCTATTTCTCAGAAAACAAGATAGATCCCCGCTTTCGCGGAGATGACAAATTGCAAAAACTGTCATTTCGCAACAGTCCCTCGATGTATGAATAATCGGGGTTAAGGCTGTGACATTTTTCATTTAGCAAACTCCGATTATCATAATCGGGATGAAATGTTGTTTTTTCTTAAAACCTCTACGGAGGAGAGTCTCTCTAAAATTTTATCTTCTTTAATATGCTCTAGCGCCTTATCAACACTAGGAAAACGATTGCCTATGTTCGGATCAATTAATCTAATAATTAAAGGTTTTATATGTGATGCAATTAGTGGGCGTAAATAACCTGGAAATAACGACCAATCTATCTCTTCTAAATAATTTTTATTTGAAATAGCACGGAACTCTGTAGTTGTATTGCAGTGGAAAGGAGTATCTCCGCAAAGTAATTCGTAAAGCATAATCCCTACGGAAAAAAGATCTGCTAGCGGGGTAGCTCCATTATATAAAGCAAATCGAGGGTCTAGGTATTCAAACGTTGTGGCAAATGTTTTTTTTGCAATTATCCTTGGGCATATATCTCTTGAAAATCTCTCTTCAAAAAACAGCCTGTTTTTCCTGATGCGTTTTTCAAGTGGGAGCTCCTCATCTTTTGGAAAATGAGTCGTTGATAAGATCTCATTTAGCCATGCGAGTGATTTTTTTGGAGATTTTATATTATGGAAATTTGATAAAGCATTTATTTCTACGCACAACTTTTCAACACTTAAATCCCCTATAAATTCTCCTTTAGAAAATGAATAGCTTGAGTCAAGAACATTTGATCCTAGTTTTTCCGCGCATCCAAAGTCAATTATTATTATATCCCCATCAGTTGTAACCATTATATTTTTTGGCTTTATATCCCTATGGACATATCCTGACCTATGAATCCCATTTAATATTTTTAATGTTTGTATAATTAAAAATAATATCTCATCAGCGTTAAAAAGCTCTTTTTCTTTTGCATTCATTAAATTGATTCCTGGAACAGGGTCTAAAAATATGGAGTCTGTACTTATTGCCTCGTCCCTTTTAGCTGCCAATTTGATTATCCCTGGAAGAGAACTTAACTCTTGCAAGACGAGAGCTTCTCTATACAATAAGGCGGCTTTGACTTTTGTGTCCGCCCTTTTGACCATTATATCTCCTTTTATTGCGATTGATGCGTTTCCTCCTTCCGCGAAAAGAAGTTCATCTGTTAACAATGGGTTGCTCAAAGGGTTTTCTATTGCAAAACCTAAAGTTGCAAGTAATTGGCTTCTCTCCTCTATTAACATTGCGGGGTTGTATTGAGCTTTTACAGATTGAGCAATAGAAGGTTTTAATGCGGTCATCCTTTGTATTATTGCGTGGTTGAGCCTGCTATTTGTTGTTTGCCCTGTATCAACTTTTATTGACAACTTGTTTCCCTTTCGATTTTAGATTATAGCTTTTAATATTTTTTCCGCAAGAGCTAAAGCCTCTCTATAAGAATTAAAACGTTGATTTGGAGAAAAATCAATTAGTTTATTTAAAAAAGGAAGCATTAGTTCGGGGATTGCCTCTTTTTTTATCATGAGAGATTTTTGGTTCATGGAGTTTTCATCTATAAATTCAGAGATATCTTTAACGTCAATTATCGGACTGCCTGCAACCATTTCATAGAGCA
Organism: candidate division WOR-1 bacterium RIFOXYB2_FULL_36_35; assembly: GCA_001771505.1. Lineage (NCBI taxonomy): Bacteria > Bacillati > candidate division WOR-1 bacterium RIFOXYB2_FULL_36_35. Next base: position 10,549 of record MEUA01000057.1, on the reverse strand, counting down.
TGGCGCCAACAGAATACATGTCCGCCTGTTTAGCTGCAAGATAATTTTCTCTCATTACCTCAGGGGCAAGATATTTTGGATCCCCATACCATTTATTTAAGGGTTTTTTCCCTTCTTGTGTTGCGGAGGAAAATCCTGTTATTATAAAGTTCCCTTCTTTGTCGACTAAAATGTTGGAAGGAGTTATTTTTAAGTGAACTATGTTGCCGTTGGATGAAAAATATATATCTTCTAAAGCCTGTAAGATTTTCAATGCAATAGTAAAAGCTATCCATGGGTCTATTCTTTCTTCTGAGTCTAGCATTTCTTGGAGTGTTACTCCTTCTATGTATTTTGTGATTATGCAGTTTTTATCTGTCGCTATTATGTTAGGGGTTGCTTGGCAATTATTTAAAAACCCGAGCATTCTTGATTCACTGGCAAAAATTTTCTGCCATAGGGTGTGGTCAAAGGTGTTTGAGCTAAGCATTTTTATCGCAACGGGTTCTCCTCTTTCTAGGGTTGCTTTATAGCAAGTGTGAGTTCTTCCTATAAGGGCTTCTACTAATAACATTTTCTCAGGATCAGGAAAAGAGCTTCTTGTCGCTAACACCATTCTTTCCCCTGCCTTTATTTCCGCCGCTTCTGTTGAGGGGGCTTCAACAGCATAATATCCGTCGTGCGAAAGAACATTTTCAAAAGTTATCCCTTCCATTCTTACTCTTGGATTTTTTTTAGTTGGGTCTCTCTTTAATTCCAAAAGCGCCTTTGTTCTGGTTGTAGCGCTTGCCATTCTGGCAGTCAAAGCAGTAAGTGCCTTTGCTGTTGCTGTTAGGTTGGTTGGCTGCCCAGTTGGTATCTTGGGAGGGGCTATATGTCCATCATGAATTTGACTTGCTTGTATCATATTGTATATAATTATCGTAATAAACTTCATTAAATTTCATTATTTATTGCGCTTATTTGTAAAACATATGTGTGTGATATAATAGTAAAAATCTCTTGAAACTGTTGCGAAATAAGTCCCTACATTAAAATTCCCCAGACTGAAGTCTGGGGTGGTGTCAAGCAACACTTCCATAGTAGAACTGTTGCAAAATTAACCCCGATTATTCACCCCGATTAGGGCATCGGGGTTCATACCTAAGGATTTTCCCAACAGCCTACTAGAATTCTGTTTGTACATGAATAATCGGGGTTAAGAATATTCCTAATCTTGCGATTGTTGTATAAGATAGAAAGTTATTTGTCTTGACCTAATGGATACAGGTGAATTATACTTTGTAAAAGATCTGGACGGAAATTTAACCCTGATTATCCTAATCGGGGTTAATTGAAATTAGATGATAAAATTTTTCTTATATGAAAGACTATTTTAATACTACTGTTATTATTCCTACCTTGAATGAGGCTCAAAATATAGGTTCTTTGGCAGAGACAATTTTTAAACTTTACCCGAAGATTAAAATTATTGTTTCTGATGACGGGTCGTCAGATAAAACTCAAGAGATTGTCAGTGATATGTCCAAGGAAGGTAAAGCTATAAAATTGCTCGATAGGGCTCAAATGAAAGTTCATGGATTAACCGCAAGCGTTTTAGATGCAATTAAAATAGTCGATACAAGCTTTTTTGTTGTTATTGATGCGGATTTGCAACATCCTCCGGAAAAAATAGATGAGATGGTCTCTTTTTTAAGAGATGAGAGTGCAGATGTTGTTGTAGGATTTAGGGAGAAAGTTGTTGGCGATTGGCCGGTTCATCGAAAAATGCTCTCTAAATTCGGCCTCTTTTTGGGGAGCGCTTATTTAAAAATCAGAGGAAAGAAAAGTTGCAGGGATGTTTTATCCGGTTTCTTTGCAGCCAAAGCTTCTTTTGTTAAGGAAGAAATCGAAAAATATTATAATAGATTTGAGCTTAGAGGCTACAAAGTCCTTTTTGATTTGTTAAAGTTTGTATCAAAAGAAATAAAGATTATGGAAGTTCCTTATTCTTTCAATGAAAGGGAGCGAGGAGAGTCTAAAATCGGTATTAAGCATTTATTTTATTATTTCAGATCTTTTTTTAATTAAAATTAGGAGTTGTTTGTTTTGGGCGCCTTAAAAAATGTTTTTTTAAATTTTAGGATTCAAGTTTTATTGCTTGCCGCGCTAATAATTGCTTTTTGGTATCCAGTCTGTTTTAATAATGAATTTTTTTATGATGATTGGGAGTATATTAACACATTTCAAAACAATGGGGCTAACTTTGCCTACTTTTTAAAGCCAATTAACGAGCATTTTATGCCTTTATCAAAGTTGATTTTTTTTATGATGTTTAAGTCTTTTAATTTGAATATTTTCCCCTACATGATTTTTACTGTCTTATTTCATGTTTTGCTCTGTTTTACTGTTTTATCTTTTTTTAGACTGGTTTTTGGAGGAGAAAAAATAAGTACTTTTTTATTGGCTTTGTTTTTTGCTTTGAATACTACTTATTATGAGGTTTTGCACTGGTTTTCTAGCGTTAACTTTTCACTTGTTTTATTTTTTTTAGTTGGGACTCTTTTTTTATTTCATAAAGCGTTTATGGATAAGAGTAAAAAAATGTATATTTTATCTCTAATAACCTCTTTTTTTGTTCCAATGAATTTTTCGATGGGGTTTTTGGGGATTGTTTTTTTATTTTTATATAGCTTTTGGGGCTTAAAAGATAAGGGTTCTTTATCCGAAAAAATAAAAAGGGTTTTGCCTTATTTTTTTGTGTGGATTGTATATCTTGTTTTTTATCTTATTTTTTCTTTGCAATCAATTTTAAATAAGCCGGAGACGGCGCCTGATTTAACATTTAATTTAATTAAGATTCTTAGTCTCTCTTTTTTAGGTTTTTTAGGGATGCTTTTAAAGCTTTTCGGGTTTAATTTTCCCTTAGTTTTTCCTTACACTATAGGATTAACTATTTTATTGATTTTTGTGTCGTTAGTTTTTGCTCTTTTCAGCTTTTTATATTTTGTGTTGAATAAAAAATTTGAAAGAATCCCGTTTTTTGCGAAATCAAAGATGATTTTATTTGCATTTACAAGTATTTTTTTATGTTATGTTGTTTTGGGCATAACTCGCGGATCGCTTGGGGCGGGGTCTATTATGGGGTGGGGGAGATATCATTATTTCCCTCTTTTTTTCTTGAGCTTTTTGCTTGGAGCTGTTTATCCGAGATTTATAGCGATATTCTCAAAAATTTTCAATGAAAGAAGGCTTAAATTTTTTCTGCTTATTTTGTTTATTATATTTTTACTGAATAATTTTATTCTTATAAGGCAAAAATCCGAATCTCCGATTAGAACGGAGGGGAAACTTCCTGCTGCCTATTTTGTTGTTTAACCCCGATTATCCTAATCGAGGTTAAAAGCAGTAAGTTGTCTTACTCTGCTTGTTTCCCGTTAATTCCCCAGTTTTCCTTTGGGATATCTTCTATTATTATCTGAACTGCCTCTTTTGGACAACAAATTGAGCTGCTTACCGCTTCTGTTACAGAATCGATAAGTCTTTTTTTTGCCTCTTTATCTCTGCCGGGCCACATTTGAATATTTATAATTGGCATATTTTCTCCTCCAAACAAGTTTTATTATAACTTATAATGGATTTGTTTGTCATTAATCAATTAATGATTTATAATTAATAAATATGAAACGCACATACAAGAATGGTGATTTAAGAAAAGAACATATAGATCAGAAAGTCTCTCTTTTGGGGTGGGTTCACAGAAGAAGGGACCATGGAGGTCTTATTTTTATCGATCTTAGAGATAGATCGGGCTTGGTTCAAATTGTTTTTAAAGGTGAAGATACAGAGCTTTTAAATGATGCAGAGAGACTTAGATCTGAATTTGTTATCTCTGTTTACGGGATTGTTGTTCCCCGCTCTCTTGACGCGATCAATAAAAACCTAAAAACAGGCGAAATTGAAGTTGTTGTAGAGAAGCTTGAAATTTTGAATAGCTCAAAAACCCCTCCTTTTGAGGTTGCGGATTCCACTACTGAACCGGATGAAATGGTAAGGCTTAAGTACCGTTATATAGACTTGCGTAAGGATAAGATGCGGGAGAATCTCATCTTTCGTCATAAAATAATCAAGGCTATGGCTGATTATCTTGATGAAAAAGATTTCTTGGAAATTGAGACTCCGTTTTTAACCAAGTCTACGCCGGAAGGGGCAAGGGATTTTTTGGTTCCAAGCCGTTTGAATCCCGGCAAATTTTATGCTTTGCCGCAATCTCCCCAATTGTTTAAACAGTTGCTTATGGTCTCCGGAATGGAAAAATATTTTCAAGTGGTTCGTTGTTTTCGTGATGAAGATTTACGCGCCGACCGCCAACCTGAATTTACACAACTTGACATTGAAATGTCTTTTGTGACCGTGGACGACATAATAAATCTTATTGAATCTATGGTTAATCATACCCTGGAGTCATTACACAAAGATATTGATCAGTATCGCGGAAAACATATTCCTCAAATATCTTTGCCTTTTCCCCGTTTAAGCTGGCATGATGCGATGAATAGATACGGATCAGATAAACCGGATACCCGATTTGGTCTTGAGCTTGTTGATATTTCTGATTTGGTTGAAAATTGTAAGCTTTCTATTTTTTCAAAAGTTATAGCTTCTGGCGGTGTCGTTAAATGTATAAACGTAAAAGGGGGAGAGGCATTTTTATCAAGAACCGATCTTGAAAAGCTTGAAGCTTTTGCCAAAACACTTGGCGCCAAGGGTCTTGCGTGGATGACTCTCTCTTCAGAGGGCGTTAAGTCCCCTATAGCAAAATTCTTTTCAGAGGAAGAGTTGGGGAAAATATTTGATAGAGCTCAGGCTGGCAAAGGGGATATTCTTTTGTTTGCCGCAGATAAGTTTGATGTTGCTTGTTCTGTCCTTGGTTCGATAAGACTTGAAGTTGCAAAGAGGCTTGAACTTGTAAAAGAAGGAAAATTTAATTTCCTTTGGATAGTCGATTTCCCTCTTTTTGAGTATTCAGAAATAGAAAAGAGATGGGTTTCTAGGCATCATCCTTTTACTGCTCCTTCCGGAAAAATTGATGATATTGAAGAAGAGTTTAAAAAAGATCCATCAAAATTAAGAGCTCAGGCATATGATTTTGTTTTAAATGGAGTTGAAATGGGAGGGGGATCTATTCGTATTCATAAAATGGATGTTCAAAGAAAAGTTTTTGGGCTTTTAGGTTTTAAGGAAGAGGAAGCTCAGAGAAGGTTTGGATTTTTGTTGGAGGCATTAGAATATGGCGCTCCCCCCCATGGTGGGATTGCTTTGGGACTTGACAGACTGGTTATGATGCTTGCAGGAATGGATAGTATTCGTGATGTTATAGCTTTTCCAAAAACACAGTCTGCGTTATGCCCTTTGACTGGGGCTCCGGATGTTGTTGATTCTCGTCAATTAAAAGAGATTTTTATTAAAACATCACAGTGAACCCCGATTTCCTAATCGGGGTGAACGTTTTTTATTTCCAGAACTTTTATCTTTGATGATAGAGTAGTTCGTGCAACACCGAGTTTTTGAGCAGCTTTTGTTTTGTTTCCTCCGTACTCTTTTAAAGTTCTTAATATCAGGTTTTTTTCATAAGATTCACAATCTTTTTTTAAATTTCCAATTGTGTTGAATGTATGATTTTGTTGATTTTTTAAACCGAATAATTGTTCTTCGTCTATAAACTCATTTTTTGAGATTACAATAGCTCTTTCTATTATGTTTTGTAACTCGCGTACATTTCCCGGAAAATCATAGGAGTGCAATTTTGTCAGGGCTTTTGGCGTTATCCCTCTTATATTTTTGTTGAATTCTTTGTTGAATTTGTTTATAAAAAAAGAGATAAAAACAGGGAGATCATCTTTTCTATTCCTAAGACTGGGCATCTTTACCGGAACAACATTGATTCTATAATATAAATCTTCACGAAACTTGCCTTCTGTTATCTGTTTTTCAAAATTTATATTTGTTGCGGTAATGATTCTAACATCTACCTCAACCTGGGATGTTCCTCCAAGCCTCTCAAATTTTTTGTCTTCCAAAACTCTTAATAATTTACTTTGCATGGAAGGGCTCATGCACCCTATTTCATCAAGAAAAAGAGTCCCCTGATCCGCAAGCTCAAATTTACCTGATTTTCGTTCTATCGCACCTGTAAAAGCGCCTCTTTCATGTCCAAACAATTCGGATTCAAGCAGGTTTTCCGGTATTGCGGCGCAATTAATTGTAATGAAAGGTTTATTTTTTCGAAAACTTAAATTATGAATGGTTCTTGCTGCAACCTCTTTTCCTGTGCCAGATTCTCCTGTTATTAATATGGTACTGTCTGTTGGGGCCACAGTTTTTAGTAATTCTTTGATGTTTTTTATTTGTTGGTTTTCTCCTATTAAATCCCCGAGTTTATTAGATTCCAGAAGGACCTGCTTTAAATATAAATTTTCCTGGATAATTTTTCTTTTTTCAAGAGATTTTTTTAAGATTGTTAAAAGTTCATCAACTTCGAACGGTTTATTTATATAATCTTCCGCGCTAAGTTTCATGCATTCTACGGCTGATTTTATATCTAGACTTGCGGTGATCATAATTACAGGGATTGTTTTGTCTATGTCTTTAATGTTTTTTAGTACTTCAATCCCATCCATATTTGGCATTCTTATATCAAGCAATATGGCATCAAAAGATTCTTTTTCGATTAAATCAAGACCCTCTTGTCCTGAAGAGGCAGTGTATATAATATACTTTTTATTAAGAATTGATTTTATTGTCTCCCGCATATCTTTTTCGTCATCTATGATTAAAATTTTTTGCTTTATCATTTTTCTCTCCTTATGGATATTGATTTTTTATTATTTATAAGCAATTTTCGTGCCAGTATTCTCCTCTCGTTGAGAGACGAATTTTAGTTGTTTTTTTGATGTGAAACGATGGGATTTCGTCGGGTGAGGTTTTGATGGATCCCCGCGAAAGCGGGGATGACAAATTGTAAAAACTGTCATTACGCAACAAGCCCTAGGTATAAATTAGTTAAATGTCAATAATTCTGAGTATGTTATTACATCGATAACTTTCCATTTATTGGAAAGGGCATTGTAGTAATCAATGGAGATAAAACCGCTCCCTATGTTTTTGAGGGCGATATATTGTTCTCCTCCCAAGACGTATACTGCGAAGTAACCGGGGAGCTTGAGCTTTGCTTCTCCTTTTATAGTAATTCCTGTTTTTGCTTTGATAATTTGTTTTACTTTCTGATAATTAATTTTTATCGGTTTTCTTACGACTTGTTTTACGTGTTTTTGGGTTTTTGGTTTGGCTTTCGGTATAACCTTAGGCTTTGGCTTAGGAGTTACAACCGGTTTAGGTTCCTGTTTTGGTTTAGGCTTATATACGGCCACAGGCTTTGGCTTTTCTTTGCGATATAGAGTGAATCCAGTTTGTACGGGCTGGTCTTCAAAATATACAGTTGTATCTACATGATTTTCTCCGGTTATTAAATTTATATTTGTATCAAAGTTTAGATCTGTTATTGATACGGGAGTTCCATTAATAGCCATTGCGGTAGCTCCATCTTTTAGTTTGCCGACTACTGTAGTTTCTGTTTCGTTATATTCAAAAGTCGGATTGTCATATATGTTGATATTTTCAAATGGATTCTCCGGCGGCTTTTTTAAATTGACGCTGATTATTCTAGTTGAGTCATTTCCTTTATAAGCGCTTTCCACTACGATTATATTCGTTCCATGTTCAAGGTTTACAGTTGTGCTAAAGTTATTATTTTCATCGGTTTCTATAGAGACTCCGTTTATTTTTAACTTTGTTTCTGGTTTTACCTCTCCTGATACAATTTGAGTTGTTTTGTAAGTTGATGTTTCATCTGCCGGGTATAAGCTTATTATCGGATCTGAGATAAAGCCCCATTCTTTGGGGTAGTATAAAAAGTTCAAATATAACACTCCTGCTTGGGTTACGTTATCTTTGGTATTATATGAAACATTTCCTCCCCACCCCTCAAACTTTACTCCGCCGCCGCAGCTTAAGTTTACCTCTCCATTTCTTAAAGTTGAAACTCCGGCTCTTGCAAAAAGATTGTTTTCAAAAGCGAACTCTCCTCCAAGATGGTAGATAAAATTGCCTGTCAAAGGTTTTTCTATGTCGCAGGAAATGATTAGCTCCTTATTTTCCATGTAAATAGGAGAACGCAAATCTCCTATAATTTTAGCGGCGACGCCGGTTTTGAAGATTGCAGGGATTGATTCATTCCCTTCTATCCCTTTCCATGTTATAACCCCTCCCCCCAGGATGTTTTTAGGGAGGACATTGTGCCCTGATACTCCAAAAGATAACCATGGAAGATGTTTGTAATAAAGGCCTGCATCTATATCATATCCTGATCCTGTTTGATCTGTTAATCCCGTCTGTGAAATGCTTCCGTTTAATAGCATTTTAAAAGATATACCTGTATCTATCGATTTAGAAATAGGATAATTTGAAATTAGAGGCATCGTTGCTAAGTTTACGGCAAAACTGACTGCTACGATATTTCTGGAGACAGTAGCTGTTCCTCCGCTTGAAAGGTTTATGTTTGAAGTCTTTGTAGTGCTAAAGGCTAATCCAAGGTTTGTATCTTCTCCTATGGTAAAAGATTGTGCCGCGGATATGTTATTTAAGTCCTTTAAATTTATGGAAATTCCTTTGGACCATGCAAGACAGCCTGGATTGTAATATGCAGAATCAACATCTGATATGGCAGAGACAGCTTCTCCTATGCCTAAAGGCCTTGCTGCAGCAAGGGATTGAAAGGGGATTATCCCTAGATCCGTAAAAAAAGCCATTGATGGCGAAACTGTTAATCCCATCATTATTAGCGAGATTAGAAGAATTTTTATCATTGATACTAGAATAAAGTATAGATAATTATTTATAAAAGTAAAGGAGATTCTACGCAAACTGTAGATATTGCATTATTAGCCTTTGCCTGTTTTTCAAGATGACCCCAGATCCCTGTAAAAATAACCGGTAAAAACTTTCCTCTTTTACCTGATCCAGCGTCTTTCTATGTCACTTGCAACAACCATTCTGTTTGATTGATTGTCTTCGATGCCTATTAAAGAATGGCATATTTGATAAGCATCTGCGATTTCTGTATATCCCAAGCTGCGTAATATATCATAAGTAAGTTCTTTGTCTTGACCAGCTTCATGCCATAATTTAGGACCGTATTGCCTGCACAGCTCAAAATATTTATCATAATCAAAACTATCTTTATATTTATTCCAGCAACTCAAAAGCCATTCAAAGTTTTCTTCCAAACCTCTAAGAAAAGCCAAATAATACATCCTCTTTAAAGCTTTCACATGGCCTCCAACTTTTAAAAAGCGGAACTTTGAAACATCACCAGCCAAAGTAAAATAATGATCCAGTGCGGCATCAAGCAGATCTTTTTTTGATACAGTAGCCATGAGGGCGTTAAGTCTTTCTATATTTCCAAAAAATATTTTCCCTGTTAAATTACTGGCTGCAAGTTCACCCCGATTAGGAAATCGGGGTTCATTATTCCGGTTTTTTTCAATTAGTTTCCTATCTTCAACCAAGTCTACGAAATTGAGTTCATACCGCTTGCCATTTTTATCTACAATAAATATATTAAATTCACCGCTATGCTTACTGTTGTCCAATACAACTTCAAGCCCTTTCTCTTTCAATCTTTCTTTTAATCTAAATATAAATGTATGGTAGGCTCCTTTATGCTCTTTTTCATTTAATTCATGAATAATCGGGGTGTTTCCATCGTGAAAAATAACAAAATCAAAATCTCCTATAACATCATAATTGTCATGTGCATAAAGATAAGATCCTTTTATGCAAATTATTGGATTTTTGCCGAATATTTCTTTATAACAATCTATGGATGCTCTTCCCAGATCAACGTTAACACCAAAGACTTCTTGAGGAGTGATAACTTTAAAGTCTGTCTCATTGAAATAGACACGATCTCTTCCTGAATCATAAGATAAATTTGAACATATAATAGGCCTAACAAATATAGGTGGAGGGACAACAGATATTAGCTGAGTACTTGGACCACAAGTGATAGAGAGCAAGCTATCAACTCCTGATTTCCGAGAAATTGGAGTTTGCAGTGTTTTTGACGGAGCTCCAGTATAGATTGTAACAGGACGAATCATAATAATTACTTCTTCGTTATCGTTAAAATAAAACAAAAGTTGCAGGTGATTTTTTGTTTCAGAGTTTTATCGAGGGATCCTTCTGTCATGGGTCATTAATGCGCCTGCCCCCAACCCCCTAAAGGGGGAGAAGGCAAGTCCCCTTTAGGGAATTTAGGGGCATCTTTTAGGAGTGACGAATTTTCGTCTACAATTTAAAGGTTTTACTTGAAATCTGCCTCTATTTTAGGGGACAATAGAAATATTACGGGCGTGGAATGAAAATTGCTACAAAAAAAAGGTGTCAAGGTTTCTAGGTTTCAAGGGATCGAGTAAGGGAAAAAACAAACATGGATATTAGAACTTTTAAAGACTTGAAAGTTTGGAAAAAG
>MEUA01000056.1 GCA_001771505.1 candidate division WOR-1 bacterium RIFOXYB2_FULL_36_35 | reverse complement strand
TTTATCAGTTTTGACATTTTTTCTTTGTAAGTTGGGTATCTTCCTTCTAAGTAAAAAGATGAAAGTTCGGCAAATAGTTTTGTTTGTTCTCAGAAAGAATTAAATTTGTTATTCCTACAAGATAAACGAGATTGTGGCTTTTTGGGGCTTCTTTTGAATTGTTTTGCAGGTATAGTGCCTTAATGATTTTCTCTAAAGCTTGTTGGCACATAAAAGCTGTATAGGAATATCTCGAGCTCTCGTCCATTATTTTTGCTGTTTGCAAATCATATTCAGCATTTTCAAGCCAGTAAGCGACTTTTTCTCTTAAGTCCATAATTTAATAGTATCAGAGAGGTTTTTTTTAGTCAATTCCAAAAAAATGCGAAATTCAAAATTAAGTAAAGAGGCATTGACGGTAGCTACCAAAGATAAGCAATTTACAAGCTTATATCAGGGTTTCTGATGGTTTTCTGTTTTCTTCAAATATTTTATAATATTCAAAAAAAGTTGGTGCTGATGTTAATGTGTAATCATTTGGAAATCCTGTAAAATGATGAGAATATTCTTCTTTGTCTGTGAAATTAATTGAGATTATTCGCTCTAACGGAAGGCTTGATTTTCCTAAACCCAAAAGATTGAGGCTCCCACATACATTAAAATCAAGAGAAACTTTCTCAAAACATTTTGAGGCTTCCAGTGTTCTGCTTTCTAATGCTTGAAGTTGGCGAAACCCTGATCCTGCATGTTTACCTTGTAATTGAGTTGGGGAAAAGATATATGGGAGATGTATATGCAAAGAACCATCGAAAGTTAAACTATTTTGATTATAAGCTTCTGGTAAATAATAATAGGCTCCGGCTTTATCGTTATCTTGTAATTCACTAAAAGTAATACTTATCGCCTTAACTGCCGGGACAAGGCATTCTATCGCCCTATAAAGTAAATCATTAAAATCTTTGATTGCTTGACCAAGCTCTTTATCTCCTGGAGTTTGTTTTAGTTGTTCAAACAAAGATTGAACCCTTGCATTTACAGCATCAAGACCGCCTTGCTCAAGTAATTCAATATATCCCATATCCTGCCTTAATCTCCGGAATGTATCCAGAATAGTATTGCATTCTTGATAGTCAATTTGAATTTGATTTAGTTGTGTCCTTAATTGGGCGGCATTTGTGCCATCGTAGGCTGATAGTGAGCTTAAAGAGGTTAAAACATTTTTATAAGAATTTGCAAGCGATGGAAGTGTTACTCTCTCTCTCTCTCTCTCTCTCTCTCTCTCTCTCTAGATTTGTGCGTAATCCTGATAAGCTACCGTTTATTTGTGTAATAATCGGGCGCATGTAATGAGCCACTTCTATTGCCATTTTGTATTTTCCTCCAGCTATTTTTAAAAACAATTTACTGCTATAATAATATCGTAAGATTGCAAGACAAATTTCAGGAGGTTGTAAAGTGTGAATAAATTAACAGAACAAATTAAAAATAAGATAAAAGATAATAGAGATTTCTTGGAGAAAGAATATAAAATTAAGCAAATAGGTATTTTTGGCTCCACAGTCAGGGGCGATGCAAGAAAAGACAGCGATGTTGATGTAGTTGTTGATTTTTCCGAGCCGATGGGATTTTTTAAGTTTATTAGACTTGAAGGCTATCTTAGCAGTATCTTGAGTAAGCGCGTTGATTTGATTTCCAAAAAAGCTTTAAAACCTATAATTAAAGACGATATCTTAAAAGAAGTTGAATATGTCTAAAAGAACAGATGCGCTTTATTTGGATGATATTATTAATTGCATAAGAAAGATTGAAGAATATACAAAAGGTCTTTCTTGGGATCAGTTTTTTGTTGATGAAAAAACTGTTGACGCAGTAATTAGAAATTTGGAAATTATAGGCGAAGCTTCGAATAATATTTCAAAAGAATTAAAAGACAAAAACCCAAATGTTCCATGGATTGAAATTATTGGCATGAGAAATAAGATTGTGCATGAATATTTTGGTGTTGATAATGAAATTTTATGGAAAACAATAAAAGAAGATATTGAAAGATTGAAAATACAGATACAAGACTTAAAATAATTGAATTTCAGGAGGTTTTTTTATATGAACAAAACTTTAATTTGGATTACTGGAATCGTTGTCATTTTTCTCTTATTTGCCGTGTGGGTTGGCGGAGTTTACAACAGCCTTGTTAAAATAGATCAGGATGTAAAGCAGGGCTGGGCACAGGTTGAAAACCAGCTTCAACGCAGGTATGATCTGATCCCGAATTTAGTCGAGACTGTCAAAGGTTATGCTGCACATGAAAAAGAGACATTTGAAAACATAGCGCAGGCTCGTTCAGCATGGGCTGGAGCACAAAATGCGGAGCAAAAAGTTGCGGCGGCTAATCAAATGGAATCTACTTTGTCAAAATTGATGCTTGTCGTAGAAAACTATCCGCAACTTAAAGCGTCAGAAAACTTTAAAGCCCTTCAAGACGAACTTGCGGGTACGGAAAACAGAATCGCGGTTGAAAGGATGAGATATAACGAAAAAGTTCAGAAATACAACACCAAAACAAAAAGTATGCCGACGGTGTTTTTTGTGAACATGCTCGGTTTTGATTCGGAAAAAGTATTCTTCAAGGCGGCAGAAGCGGCAGTTGATGCGCCTAAGGTCAAGTTTTAGGGCGGTAATTTACGCGATATCCCACCACTTTGAACCTTCTAGATTTTGGTCAACCAACCGAAAAGGGTACATTAAATGTTGATTGAAAACGCCATACTTACCTTGGAAGGCCTGGCTTATGGCGGGATCACTAGCATCAATAAAAACTGCCCTTCTGCCGTTGCGTAAAGTAAAACAACTTCCAATATCTAAATTTCTAGTAGTAGGATCTAAAGGAAGAGCTGTTCCTTTTATGCTTAAAGCTTTTTTCCCCCCTTCATTGTTTGTTGTTGTGACTTTTACAGGACGAAATCCCCTATTTACTCTGGGCAAATTCATATATGCCCAATCATCAGCCTGTATAAGTTCCCACATGCTTGGAAAAGGCTTATAAATAAGATTTCTTTTATCAGCCAAGAAATATTTTTCTTCAGTTGTAATTGAGAGCTCGAGCATTTTTGCTACAGCAAAAGCATCTTGCGGATGTAGTCTCGCAGGAGATAATCTTCCGTAATGCTTTATTGAGTTAGTGTTGAATCTTTCTTCACCGATCAAAATACGGGCAAGCTCAATTGGTACGATGGTGGAGCCAATTAAAAAAGAAGGGATTTTTATTCTTCCTGATCCTGTAACAAGTCCTCCCGGTACTTTAACCATTTTGTATGGGTGGACGCTTTTACCCATGGCAACAGTATCTTGAGGAGTTAGAGCAAAAAAGCCTTCAGTAGAAAATCCTTTTTTCGCAGAAAAGTTAAGAGCGGCTAAAAGAGGATTATTAGCATTGGAAGATTCTTTTATATAAAAAGCTTCAAGGAAACTGGCAGCCATTTCTTTTCTGTCTGCCGAAGTGGTTGTATCTGCAATAAGTTCTTTAAGATGCTCAAAAGCTCGGATAGATATTCTTGCTCGCTCAATTGCGGCAGAAACGGAAATTTCCGTTTTTTTTCTCCATGCATCACTCCGAGTCGAGTTTCCTTCCTGCCATTCAACCCAAATTTGGGGAAGAGGTCTTTTGCCTCCGCGGGACAAACACACATCCCTGAAGGTTGTAGGAGTGACTGCTCCTTTTATGATTAAATCGGACATAAATTTTATTCAACCTTTTTCTTTTTTTACTACCTGCTATAATATTATCGGTATATTTCAAAGTAAATTTCGGGAGGTATTTAAAATGGTTAAGTTATTAGAAGAAAAACAATATGAGCGGATTTTATTGAAAGAAGCCAAGGCTATGCCTGTGAATAGACTTAAAGAGGTTATTGATTTTATGGAATTTCTTTCTCTAAAAGAATATAGTGGTTTTGATAGCCTCTTAAAAAGAACAAAAGAATCTGCGGAGAAGAAGGGGTTTAAACTAAAAGATGTAAGCAGACTAATTAAAGAAGCAAGAAAAGCAAAATGCTTAAAGTAGTTTTTGACACAAATGTAATCGTTTCTAGCCTTTGGGGAGGAAATCCAAAGAAAATATTGGATTTTTGGAGGGAAGGTTCTTTTGATGCCTTGACTTCCAACGATATAATTTCTGAATATTTGTTGGTTTTATCCAGATTCGATTTGTCTTTCGCTGATATGAATGAATGGGCTTGGAATTTTCAAAAGAAAATGGTTCTTATAGCTCCTCACAGGAAAACTTTTTTTGTAAAAGAAGATGCAGATGATAATAAATTTATTGATTGTGCCTTATCTGGAAATGCCGACTATATTGTTTCCGGCGACAAACACCTTTTAGATTTAAGAAAATTTAGCGGGATAAAAATTGTAAAACCAGCGGAATTCTTGAAAAAAGTAAACCAATAAAAGGAGAGACATTTAAATATGAAAATCCAAATTAAAAATTTGTCCTACCAGAAAGCTGTATGCGATATCCTGCTTCTCGGCGTTTTTGAAGATAAAAAAAATCCGCTTGAAAAGTTGTTGTCCAGAAAAGATGAATTTGAGGCTAAAAAAGGAGATGTTTTGGTTGTTTCAACTCAAGGCAAACTTCCTGCCTCAAAAATCTCTTTCCTCGGTCTTGGAAAATCAAAAGATGTAACCTGTGAAACAGTTAGAAACGCCGCCGCAAAAGGGATTAAACAGGCAATCTCCTCAAAAGCAAAGAATGTTGCAGTTAGCATTGAATCAGAATCAATAAACGATGTCGATTTGGCACAAGCCATATCCGAAGGGCTTATTTTGGGCGGTTATAAATTTGCGGGCTACCATAAAGAGAAAAAATCTGATTTTATCGCCACCAACTCCGCAACAATTTTAGCAGAGAACAAATCGCAGGTAAAAGAATTTCAGCGAGGATTAAAGATCGGAGAAATTGTTGCAGAATGCGAAAACCTTGCCCGCGACCTTGTCAATGCCCCTTCAAACAAAATCACGCCGGAATATTGCGCTAATTATGCAAAGAAAATGGCGACTGAAGTTGGTCTTAAATGTACAATCCTTGATCCCCAAAAAGAGGGAATGGAATGTTTGTGGGCGGTTGCGAAAGGGAGCCGCAATCTTCCAAAAGTTGTAGTTTTAAAATATCTCCCGTCTTCAAAAAAAGATTTTACGGCAATAATTGGAAAAGGAGTTACATTTGACTCCGGCGGGATTTCAATAAAACCATCTTCCAAAATGTGGGAAATGAAG
>MEUA01000055.1 GCA_001771505.1 candidate division WOR-1 bacterium RIFOXYB2_FULL_36_35 | reverse complement strand
CTTCCTGTACTGTAATATTAAAAACAATTTCATCCCCGTCCTGCGCGTCGAGAATAGCCTGTCTAAGAGATCCTGTCCCTTCATTTGAGCAGTTTGTTACTATATGTGTGGCAGCATATAATGGGGCTTGAGACAGAATTACTGCCAGAGCAAATAATATTATGAAAAAAAATCTTTTAGGATTCATATAGCACACTTTATATAATACCAAGCCTTTTGTGAGGATTCAATGATCCTTTCGTAATATAACCTAAAAAAATTGCATGGACAGGGAAGAAATTCACCCCGATTATGATTGTCGGGGTTTATGGAGCTGTTGTTAATTTCCCTTTTCCAATAATTTTGCTTTTGTTTTTATCTACGATGTTCCATATATAAATGCCTGACCCTATTTTATATCCCTGGTCAGACATTAAGTTCCACTCAACTTTATTGGGATTTGCTGTTCCTCCTGCTGATCCTCCTTGAGAGCCGGCGGTAAAAGATAGTTTTTTTACAATTTTTGCCGTTATGTCAAAAATATATATATCTATGTCAGCATTGGTTGATAATCCGTATTGGAGAGTTACTTTCTCATCAATAGATAGGTGTATGGGTGATGGATACGCAAGTACTTCCCCTATGATTTTTACGTCACCGCTTAGAGCTGAAACCACAGCTATTTCACTTGTTGTTCCTATGGAGTTTCCAGCGAAGAATTCAAGAGTATGTTTACCGTAAGTGAGTGTTTTTGCTTCGTCCACGAAATTAAGTGTATAATCAACTTCTACGGGATTATTTTCTCCGACTTTTGTTGTAATGTTATCTTCCATAATGGGAATATTATCTTCATTGGCTGTTCCTTCATCAAGTAATATAGATAGTGTTGATGTGTCTATGCCTATGTTTCCAGCGGTTACTTTCACATCTATTTTTGGCTGGTTGGAAACTATGAATTCATACTTGTTGTCAATAAGTTTTGGTTGATAGAGCCTGTTGTTGAATTTAATGCTTTCTATGACGGGAACTTCTCCTGCAAGCGGAGGGTTAAACGGTTTTGTTCCGGGAGGAGTAATTCCTGCCCCTTTTGCCAAGACTAAATCGGGAGCTGTATCATAACCTTTGCCTGTTATTGTAATATCAGTAGGATCTACTCCATAATTGTCAGATCCTTTTGCTACTGAAATTTTATATTTTCCGGGTTTTATCTCCATTCTCCAGTCTTCCATGGCATTCATCATAAATTCGCCGCTGCGGCCTGAAAGTCCGGAAGGGCCTGAAAAATCATCCGCGTAACCGGCTTCAGTTGTAGTTTCATAAAGAATTACAATCCTGTCATTTGTTGATACTTTTGCCCCGTCAGTCGGAGGCAATATTTTGCCGTCAACCCAATAAATGGCTGTATAAGGGACTCCGGCAATAGCTAAATTGCCACTTGCAATCAAGAAAATTGCTATTGTAATACTAAATATTATTTTATTGACAATCTTTAACATTTCAAGTCAAATCCTTTTTGCCATCCTTCTATCTGGTTCCTGTTATACTGAATTTTACATTTTTTGTTACAGATATCTGATAGGGCATATCTTTTATAATAGGAGCTGCCGATATATCCGGAGCTGTGTTTGTTCCTGTTACAGAATCAATAGATCCTGTGCTGCTATATTTTATTTCATAACCGGCAGGTTTCATCTGCTGTCCGTCCCACCATCCTACGGCAAAGACAATCTTGGCTGTTGCTTTTTCATTTATAAAATTTACCAGATCGAGTAATGTTATTACGTTGCTCGGATCATTAAATGGAGTGGAAAAGGGAATCGAGATATTATTAATTCCTAATCCACCAGCCTCATAAGATAAAGTGTAGGTTACTGTTTCAGGTTCTGCTACTTTTGCTTCTCCTATTTGGGTTCCAGCAATATTTGATATGTAAGACCATTTGTTTCCGGAGTCTTTGGCTTTTATCGCGAAGAAATAATTGCCATCTGTATTTATGTTGGAAATAGTCAATGATTCCGACTTGCCATATGCCTGAGGGTTGGAAAGTTGAAAATCTTTGCCGAGTTCATTCATAAAGTAGGTTGATATTGATGATGCATTATCCCATGTATTAGTGTTTGATGCGTTTGTTTCTCCTTCTTTAAATGGATTTGCGATTTCTCCAACTATTGCTTCTGTTGAGACCCTTATGTCATATCCCATGCAGGTTGTCTTCTGGTTGTATTTATCCAAATCATAAGGCGCAGACCATTTTAATGTTATAGACCTGTCATTTTTTGAGAGTGTTAAATCTGTTATCGCTATCGGATTGTTTGAATCCGGCGTTTCCGGAATTTGCATCGAGCTACTCTCTGTCCAATTACTAGCCCCATAGTCATTGACCGCGCGAGCCCTTACTTTTATCCATTTTGTGTCGTCTGTTTGTCCGAGAGTCATAGTTCCGCTTGATTTTATTCCCGTTGTGTTTATGTCAGCGACATGTTTAAGATTGTCGCTGTTTGCTGATCTATAAGTATAAGTAAAGGGTCCTTGGTCGGTATCAGCAGGATTGCTTACCTCAAATTCATACCATCTTCCGTGAACTGATGACCTGCAGTTAATTACAATAGAAGGAGGAGGATTTCCTCCTGAAGATGCGGCGTTTACTGTTATTGTTCCGAGTGTTGGAGGGATAGGGGTTGCTCCATTTGTAAGAAGAGTTGTTGTTCCGTTATTATCTCCGGTCGTAATCAGGCTATGGTCGGATGGGGTAGTTCCTGTTTCTTCTTGATAGGCAACGCTTATAATGTTACTCTCTCCGAAGTTTATAGCGCCCTCCCAAACTCTGACATATATGTTATCCCCTGATGTTATGTTCGCGCTTCTTAAATCAAATTCATGATAAAATTTACCGGCTTGGCTTGTAAAACTATTCCATGTATCGTTATCATTTCCTACTTTATTGTCTGTTGTCGGGATTAGTATATCGTCATTTAAAGAGGAACCCGGATCATTAATATTTCCATTTGGCCCCACCCAATAAGCTTCAACGTTGTTGCCGACAGAAAGCGCTTGATTGCTTGAGTTGTAAACACTTGTTAACCCTGATAACCCCAGATCAAAAGTTGTACTGTAATTTTGAGGCAAATATCCGGCTCTAAATGAAATGCTTCCCGCAAAAGCGGCTGATGTTATACTGAGCAGATAAATTAAGAGCAGGAATAGAAACCTCCATTTGAATTTTTTTAATTTCCACATAATTATTTCCCCCTTTAATTAGCTAATATGGTTTTTTATAAATCCATGTATCAGCTTTTGGTTGTTTATTTATCCAGAATCCGTGTTTGAAGAGGAGTCCTGATGTATCTGCTCCTCCCCATTGATTATTCCCAAGATATATTTTTGATTCCCAACTATCCCCATTCCACTGCCAAATTTTGTCTTTTTCTATTAAAACATCAGATAATCCACTTGTTTCCCATGCGGTTGTTTTGGGATACGAATTGCCATATAGGAAGAGCGATTCATCGGAGCTAAAGGTCATTGTTCTATCCTGGACAGGGACATATCCGACAATCGTAATAGTCTTTGCCTCTGTCTTTGATTTTATCCAATATCCTCTATCAGGAGGCATTTCATGGTCAGGAAGGCTTCCTGACCATGTTGAGCCGTTATAATACTCGCTCCCCCATTTATTAAGAGGGGCGTTATAAAATCCCCAAACTTCTGCCTGTCCTGTCCCAAATTGTTTGCCTATGACCGAATCAATGTTGTAATTAGCCGGGATTAACGGCAAAGCTGCCAATTCAAGCTGTGAAGGATCTTTTGGAATATCGATATTGACTTTTCCAACTGCCGTAGCTGTTGGCAGTAGAGTATCTTTTTCACTTTCTGCTCCGGGATAGAGGGCTTTAAAATAAGCCTCCGAATATCCGGTTCCGACCTGATTTGTATAAATGGCTGTTTTGTTCTGATAGTCTATTGTAAATCCGTTTGTCCCGTTAAGTTTTATCCAACTTGAAGCTAAATCGGTATACACACCTGATCCTTCACCTGTGAGGATATAAAAAACAGGATCGGTAGTTGTCTCTGTTTCCCAGGTTAATAATATGGAAGCGTTAAAAGTGTCTGCTCCTCTTGAAATATAAAGAGGAATGTAATTGGCTGAATTAATAGTAAAGACAGCATCAGATTCATCTGTTCCGATGTTTTTATTGGGTGAATTGTCTTGTACTTCTACGCGAATTTTTGCTTGTGTTGTAGGGATATTTGGCACTTTCCAAGAATAAGGCGTATTCGTTGTTTGCCCTGTTGCTATTTCAGTCCACATATTCCCATTGTCTAATGAATAATAGAGATTTGCGGAATTTTCTTTTATGTCAGATTCATCTTCACATGTAAAAATTATGTTGTAATTTGAATAAGCTTGCCATTCCTCTCCACCATTTGGAGATTCGACTTTTACTATTGGCGGAGTTGTATCTGCAACTATGGTTTGATCATATAAGATTATATTGACATTATTCCATCCTTCTGCTTTTAACGTTACCGGGATAGGGTCAGCTCCCCAATTATTATTATCTTTTTCTATTGCGACATAATATGTTGAGGCGGGATCAATCGGGATCATCAGGTTGTCATAAATATTTAAAACAAATTTATTATTAGAATCTATAGTTGCTTCTATTGCTGTGGCAGGGGAGTCTTTGTAAAAAACAACTTTTCTTCCGGCTACTGGTGAAGGAGGAGTTCCATTAGCAGTGACACTCCCGACAACAAAGTAGAGAGCATCAAAGACGTGAGGCTCCGCTCCTGCTTTTGCACCTACAAGCAAGACTAATATTATTAAAATTATTATCAGCCTTTTCATATATTCCTTATCTTTGCACCAATTACCCGTTTCCCTCTCCCTTGAGGGAGAGGGTTAAATACCAACAAGTCCTCGAATTATCTGAAGCTGGGTGAGGGCTATTCCCTGATCCCCGACAACTTAAATGTAACTCCTTGAGTTACCGACATCTGATAAACCTTGTCTTTTGTTAATAATTCTTTGTTAAGTGTTCCTGCTCCGTTTTGAGCTGTTGGCGTATTGTTAACATCGATCCAACCAACCATTTGCTGGTTTGTTTTGTCCCACCAGCCTACTGTTGTTATTATTGAGCCCGCTTCAACTGTTATGGCATTTACCAGTTCCTGCATGTTTGAAATTGGTTTTTTAAGCCCTGCTGCTGCTTCAAAGGTTACAACATCAAAGGGGATAGAAAACTGATTGATTCCAAGATTT
>MEUA01000054.1 GCA_001771505.1 candidate division WOR-1 bacterium RIFOXYB2_FULL_36_35 | reverse complement strand
TTAATAGAATCATTTATGCTTTAGTTTATACATTAAACAATGGAGAGGTACCCAACAAATTTACACAACTTTCTTGACATCAGCATTTACGCCCAAAAATCCTCTTGACATAACTAAAGATATTTATTTATAATAAGCCTTATGGATGAAGAATTAATATTAAAAACCAAATTTAAATCGTTTAATAAAAAGGTTGAGATATTGTTTTGTGATACAGCGGGCTCCCCTAATAAAATACAACAAAAAACCTATGATGGGTTTATTGAAAAACAAGATGCATTAGCCGCAGATATGTTGCAAAAGATTTTTAAGTTTTATAAACAATCCTATTCAGATTATGAAGCAGGTTGGAAAGCTGGCGGTATGAGTGGAAAAAAACTAGAAAAATTCCTGCCCAAACCAACAACAGCTGAAGCCTTAAAATCTTTTATTACTCCAGCAACTATTTACATCCAAAATAAAGCCAAATGCAAAGAAGGGACGTTAAGCATTGAATTTGATTGTACTTGGGATACCGAAAATGGGCTTGGAGTATTAGTTGAAAATTGGCGTGTAGTCGATGTCGGACACGCTGAAATCGCATATTTTTAAGGATTTAGATTTTTTGCCGCACATATTTCAGTGATTGTATAATAAAAACAATATGGATAATTTTTCTTTTGCGTCTTTGGGAATCGCCTTTATAGCAGGTATAATTTCTTTTTTGTCTCCTTGCGTATTTCCCATCATTCCTGGGTTTCTTGCATATCTTGCAGGAACATCAATTGCCGGCTCTTCACAAAAAAGAATGGAGATATTTTTAAACAGCCTCTTTTTTGTCATGGGCTTTTCTGTTGTATTTTCTGTTTTAGCCGTATTTTTAAATTCTATCTTTTCCGCATTTGCTTATGATGTTTTGGCCCCTCTCTCAAAGATCAGCGGATTAATCATTGTCTTTTTTGGAATTTATCTTACAGGTTTGATTAAAATCCCGTTTTTATCGCGGGAATATAAAATAAAAGTAAAGACAAAATTCAAATCAAAATATTTCACTTCCTTTCTTCTTGGATCGTCGTTTGCAATAGGATGGTCTCCTTGCGTGGGGCCGATTTTGGGGAGTATTTTTGCTATCGCGGCAACACAACCGGAAAAAGCCTTTCTGCTTCTCCTCTCCTATTCTGTAGGACTTGGCATCCCATTCCTTATTGTCGGACTTTTTGTGGCGCAAGCTTCTACCTTTATCAGCCGATATTCAAAATGGTTAAGATATATCAATATCCTATTTGGAATTATTTTAATAATAATAGGCATTATGATTTTTACCCGATCGCTAAATTTGTTTATGGTATAATAAATAGCACTAAAATGTCAGACAAAAAGACAACAATTTTATATATAATCAGGTATAAAGATAAATTTGGTTTTATTGATAGAAACGGCAAAATTATAATAAAACCGATTTTTAATAATGATCAATTTTTTAACCGCTACGAAGGCGCAGTGGTTTTTGATAATTTAATACCAATTAAGCAAAAGAAAAAATGGGGTTATATAGACAGCCTAGGGAATTTTATTATTTCGCCTCAATTTGATGTAGCTCTTCCTTTTTCAGAAGGGCTGGCGCCAGTTGGCTTAAAGGTTGGGATGAGTTATGGTATTCCAGATTGCAAATGGGGATATATCGATCTTTCCGGACAATTGGTTATTGATTATCAGTTTAACTGGATCGAAAAATTTGAAAATGGACAAGCAATTGCTTCAATCCCAGACAATCGTGGGCTGGTTGGCAGATATCATGGTAAACATGGAGTAATCAACAAAAAAGGAGCTTTTGTAATAAAACCTATATATGAATCTATCGGTGATTTTTCTGAAGGTTTATACAATGTCGAAATAAAAAAGAAGTGGGGATATATTGATGCAAAAGGGAAAATAATCATCCCTCTTCATTACAGTGATGCTTCCCCTTTTAAAGAAGGGTTAGCAAAAGTACAAGAAGATAATAAAAACTACCTTTGCATTGGCAAAACAGGGAAAACTATCCATAGTTGTTCCTACGATTCGAAAAACTTCGAATATGGGTTTGAAACCAAATATAGCATATATAGGTTTTGTGAGGGATTGGCTATTTATATTTCCAAAGATAAATGCGGTTACATAAACAACAAAGGAGAAGAAACAATCAAAGCTCAATTCAACGATGCAACGGATTTTCATGAAGGGTTTGCTTGTGTAAAAATTGACAAAAAATGGGGATTTATAAATCATAAAGGGGAAATTGTAATACAACCTCAATTCAAGTCATCTTCTCTGTTTAATGAGGGATTAGCCATGGCTCATACAGACATAAAAATTGACAAAAAAGATTATTCAAGATATGGTTTTATAGATCCAAAAGGTGAATTTATAATTAAGCCACAGTTTACCAAGCCTGACGAGCGTCCGATAACTTTTGATCATAATTTGGCATCTGTGATTTTAGACAAAAAAAGAACTTACATAAATAAATCAGGTAAAGTTGTCTGGCAAGAAACTTAGATCATATTTAAAATTTTACTTTATTTCTCTACTCTTCCAAATAATATACAATTTTATCATCTGGAAAACCCGCGGTTTCAAGTATTTTTTTGGCTATTGGGGGGCCTTCTATCTCCTGATATTTACCAGCCGTTGAATTGTATTTTTTTTCTGCCTAATAATTTAACAGCCTCCATCATCCACAAAGGCAATGATGAAACAAACAGAACAAAAAGCCAATCAGTCATATTTAAAGCTTCAGTTTTGAATATTATTTGAAAAAATGGCAAATAAACAACCGCCATCTGCAACATAAAAGAAACAATAACAGCAAGAACAAGCTGTTTATTTGTAAAAAATCCAAGTTTAAAAATAGAATCTTTATTGCTTCGACAATTAAAAGAATGAAACAGCTGGCTACATGCTAATACAACAAACGCAGCTGTTCTTGCATGGCATATACTCTCTCTCTCAACAAAAAGAACAAAAACAAAAGCAAAAAGAGAACAGAAAGCGAGAAAAAAACCTTGAGTTATCATAAGAATCGCCTGCCCCCCTGTAACAACGCCCTCATTAACAGGCCGTGGGGGCCTTTTCATAACATTCGCCGAAACAGGGTCAACCCCAAGAGCAAGCGCAGGAAACCCATCCGTTACTAAATTAACCCAGAGTAACTGAATAGGAAAAAGCGGAATAGGAAGCCCCATCAGCGAAGAAATAAACATAACTAATATTTCTCCCGCATTACAAGATAAAAGATAATGTATAAACTTCTTTATATTATCATAAATTCCTCTGCCTTCTTTCACAGCCGCAACGATAGATGCAAAATTATCATCTGTAATTACCATGTCAGAAACCTCTTTTGTAACATCGGTTCCAGTAATACCCATTGCAATGCCAATATCAGACTCTTTTAGCGCCGGCGCATCATTTACGCCATCTCCTGTCATCGCGACAATTTCGCCTTGTGCGCGCAAAGCGCGGATTATTCTTAATTTATTTTCAGGAGAAACACGGGCATAAACAGGAGTCGTTCCAACTATATTAAAAAACTCATCATCATTTAACCCATCTAGTTCTTCGCCAGTTAAAGCCAAAGAATTCTCATGGAAAAATCCAAGCTCTTTAGCAATAGCAACAGCAGTGTTTTTGTGATCCCCTGTTATCATTACAGTTTTAATCCCAGCAGTCCGGCATTCGGCAATCGCAGCTTTAGCCTCTTCCCTCGGCGGATCAATCATAGAAATAAGCCCCAAAAAAGTAAGCCCTTTTTCAATTGACGCTGTTTCATCCTGAGAAGGGAGATGATCTAGAATTTTAAAGGCAAACGCCAAAACTCTCATCGCCTTATTTGAAAGATCAGAATTTGCTTTTAAAATATTTTCTTTAGCCTCTTGACTTAACGCAGAAGCTTTGCCGTTTTCCTCGATTTCAACGCAATCCTCCAACAAAATATCAGGCGCCCCTTTAACATAAGCAATATATTTGCCGTTTTGTTCTCTGACTATCGTCATTTTTTTACGCACCGAGTCAAAAGGCAACTCCATAACAAAAGGCTGTTGCTTTTCGAGTTCATCTTTAAATAATAAAACTTTGCCGGCACAAGTTAAAAGAGCCCCTTCTGTCGGATCACCAATTATGCTGTAAATCCCATTATCTGAAACAAGTTGAGATCCATTGCATAATACCCCGCAAAGTAAAGTTTTTTTAAGTGTTAAATCGTTATTAAAATCTATTTTTTCTCTATTAAGTAAGATTTCTCCTTTTGGTTCATAACCGATTCCTGTAACGTAAAAAAGAGTGTTTGAAGTAAATATATTGCTTACTGTCATTTCGTTTTTTGTTAATGTCCCTGTTTTATCAGAGCAAATAACAGTTGTGCATCCAAGAGTTTCAACAGATGGGAGTTTTCTTATCAGTGCGTGGCGCTTAACCATTCTTTGCACACCCAAGGCCAAAGCAATTGTGACAACTGCGGGAAGCCCTTCGGGAATTGCAGCTACTGCCAAAGAGACTGATGTCAAAAAGACATCTAAAATAGCTCCACCTCTTAGCCATTCCATAAAAAACACCAATGCTACTAAAACAAAACAGAGATAAACTATCCATTTGCCAAATTGTTCTAATTTTTTCTGTAGAGGAGTTTTTTCTTCTCCTATATCTTGAATCATGCCAGCAATTTTACCAAGCTCGGTTTGCATCCCTGTGCCAACAATAATAGCTCTCGCCTTTCCAGCCGCAACTGATGTCCCCAAATAGACCATATTGGCACGGTCAGCAAGAGGAATTTCATCTTCATGAAGCTGTTCTGATATTTTGGCAACAGGAGTCGATTCCCCCGTCAAGCTTGCCTCCTGCACCGCAAGATTGGCACTAGCATAAACAATGCGACCATCGGCAGGAACATTATCTCCAGCTTCCATTTCAATCAAGTCGCCCGGAACAATATCTGATGAAGAAATTACTTGATGAGCGTAATTGCGGATAACTTTTGATGTCGGGCTTGATAACTTTTTAAGCGCAGCAAGAGATTTCTCAGCGCGATATTCTTGTATAAAACCTAAGATAGAATTTAGAAGTACAATAGTAACAATTGCTATTGCGTCAATCCATTCGGAAAGAAATCCAGAAACCAAAGCTGCTCCAATCAATATCCAAACAATAAAATCTTTAAATTGATCTATAAAAATAGAAAGAGGGCTAATTCTTTTTTTTTCTTTTAGTTGATTTACCCCAAATTCAACTAATCGTTTTTCTGCAATATCGTCACTTAATCCAGAGTCTATATCGCTTTGCAATTCTTTCGCAATATTTTCAGGGCTTAAATTATAAGGTTTAGTTTTTATCATTATGCAAAAATTACTGGACTGTTGATTATTTCGCAACAGCCCCATCACTGATTCTTATATTTTAACATACCCAAAAAAAATTGAATAGGTAAGTCCTATCTCATATTATTCCCACACCAAAAGTTTTTTGGTGTGGTGATAGTGTTTGTTTACTTTACCCCGATTATTCATAGACTAACAGAATTCTAGCAGAGTGTTGAAAATTTTCCCAAGTATGAATAATCGGGGTTTACTCGTGGTATGAATAATCGGGGTTTATTTCCTTACTCTTCCAAATCGTATAAATCGCAGGTAAGACTATAAGAGTTAATATTGTTGAAGAGATAAGACCGCCAATCAGCGGCGCCGCGATTCGTTTCATTACATCAGCACCGGCACCTACACTTAACATCACAGGCATTAGCCCAAAAATATTGGCTCCAACCGTCATAAGTTTTGGGCGCAACCTCTGCACCGCCCCTTCCATTACCGCAGAATAAAGATCACTTATAGAATTCATACGCCCTTCCCTCTTATATCTCGCATAGGCCTCATCAAGATAAACAATCATAATAGACCCTGTTTCCGCGGCAACTCCGGCAAGCGCAATAAGCCCAACCCATACTGCAATACTCATGTTGAATTTTAATAAGAATAAAAACCAAATTCCGCCAATTATCGCAAAGGGAACAGATAACATTATAATTAAAGTTTCAGTTACAGATTTAAACGTAAAAAAGTAAAGGACAAAAATAATAAACAATGTTAAAGGAATAAATATTTTAAGACGATCTTTAATCCTTTGCATATATTCATACTGCCCAGACCATGAAAGAGAATACCCTGTAGGGAGGTTGAGACTACTAGAAACTGCTTTTTTAGCATCTGTCACATAGCTTCCAATATCACGGCCAGAAATATCAACATAAACATATCCTGATAAAAGCCCGTTCTCATTTCGGATCATTGAAGGGCCTGATTTAAGCTTAATATCGGCAAGCTGCGCAAGAGGAATTTGTGCCCCATGCATTGTAGGAACAAGCACGCGACCTAATTTATCAATATCATCCCTTGTTTCTCTGCCGTATCGAACATTTATGGGATATCTCTCCCTGCCATCAACTGTTAAAGAAATATTCTCGCCGCCAATTGCTGACATTATAATATCGTTGGCATCATCGACTGTTAGGCCATAACGCGCAAGCTCCTCGCGCTTCAAATCAAAATCGACAAAATATCCTCCGGTAACACGCTCCGCATAAACACTGCGAGTTCCTGAAACATCTTTTAGGATTTGTTCAATATGAATCCCTATATTTTCTATTTCATTTAAATTTGATCCATAAATTTTTATGCCAATCGGAGTGCGAACGCCTGTCGTTAACATATCTATTCGCGCTTTTATAGGCATAGTCCAAGCATTCGTAACTCCTGGAATTTTCATTTTGCTATCCATATCATCTATTATCTTTTCCCATGTCATGCCGGATCGCCAGTATTCTTTATCTTTTAACACTATAGTTGTCTCCATCATTGAAAAAGGAGCAGGATCGGTTGAAGTGTTAGCACGACCGGCTTTACCAAAAACACGGTCTACTTCAGGAATAGATTTTAATATTCTGTCTTGTGCTTTTAAAAGCTTGCTTGCCTCAGTAACAGAAAGCCCGGGAAGAGTTGTCGGCATATAAAGGATTGTCCCTTCATTTAAAGGGGGCATAAATTCAGACCCCATTGACAAAAATATCGGCACAGTAATAAAAATACTAAGAAGCGCCACTAATACAACTAAATACCTATTTTGGATGGCCCATTTAGCAATCGGATGATAAAATTTTATGAGCGCTTGGCTTATTGGATGTTTGTCTTCTGTAATTATTTTCCCTCCAATAAAGAAATTGGTTATATTTGTAAGCCATTTGTTTTTAAAGTTGTATTCACGGCCGCGCATAAAAATCATAACAAGCGCCGGAGTTAATGTAATCGCAAGAAGAGCCGCAAAAAATATTGAATAGTTTTTTGTAAAGGCAAGAGGTTTGAAAAGCCGTCCTTCCTGGGCTTCGAGGGTAAATACAGGCAAGAAAGATATCGCCATAACAATAAGAGAAGCAAAAATCGGCGGACCAACTTCTTTCATCGCATTTATTATGACTTCCTCTTTTGTGCCGCGCCGCAGTCCTTTTGCAAGCTCAGAAAGCCTTGTATGAACATTCTCAACAAATACAATAGAAGCATCAACCATGTCTCCAATCGCCACAACAATTCCACCAAGAGACATGATATTTGAAGTCAATCCCATATAGCTCATTGGAATAAAAGCAATAACAACAGCAATTGGCAGTCCAATGATAGGGATTAAAGCTGAAGGTAAATGCATAAGAAAGAAAATTATCATCGCACTTACTATTAACAATTCCTGCACTAAATTATCTTTTACAGTAGCAATAGAAGCATTTATTAAAAAAGAGCGATCGTAAGTTGTAACAATTTTAACGCCTTTGGGAAGGCTTGGCTCTATCTCTTTTAGTTTAGCTTTAACAGCATTTATAACATTAAGTGCATTTTCCTTATGCCGCATTAGAACGATTCCGCCCGCAACCTCTCCCCGTCCGTCAAGGTCCGCAATCCCACGGCGAATGTCAGGACCAAGAGCAACATCAGCAATATTCTTAATAGTTACAGGAACTCCGTCTTTTGTCTCGCCTACCACTATTTTTTCAATATCTTCTTTTCCTTTAATATAACCGCGCCCACGGATCATATATTCAGCGCCGGAAAATTCAACAAGCCGCCCACCAACATCGTTATTGCTTTTACGGATATTATCAACAACCTGCATAAGAGGGATATTGTAAGCAAGCAGAGAATTTGGATTGATATTTACCTGATATTGCCTGACAAACCCTCCGACAGAGGCAACTTCAGCTACACCTGGAATAGCTTGAAGATAATAGCGCAAATACCAGTCCTGAAAACTGCGAAGATCCGCCAATGAATTCTGTCCAGTTTCAGAAACTAATGCGTATTGGAAAACCCAGCCAACAGAGGTTGCGTCAGGGCCTAGTTCAACCTTAACTCCTTCCGGCAGTCGAGAAGTTATTTTGCTTAGGTATTCCAAAACTCTTGACCGCGCCCAGTAAATATCTGTGCCGTCTTCAAAAACAACATAAACATAAGAAAAACCAAAATCAGAAAATCCGCGGACAGCTTTAACGCGCGGAGCGCCTAAAAGCGAGCTTATGATAGGATATGTAACTTGATCTTCAACAATATCGGGAGATCTATCCCACTGTGAATAAATTATAACTTGGGTATCTGAAAGATCAGGCAGGGCATCAAGAGGTACCTGCCGCATAGCAAAAAAACCTGCAAGGATTAAAGCTCCAACTAAAAGCAGAACAATAAATCTATTTTTCGCACAAAATTCTATTATATTTTCGACAAGTAAAGCCAAAAAAAGCCCCCCAATTTAATGATTGTGTTCACCTTTCACAGCTGATCTCAACCGCGACTCTGAATCTATTAAAAAGTTTCCTGATATCAAAACCTTATCGTTTTCTCTCAAACCGCTTATTATTTCATAATATCCTTGAACTTTTTCCCCTACTTTAACATCGCGGCTATTATAATTTCCTTGATTGTCAGAAACAACAACAATTGACCTTTCTCCTGTATTGATAACCGCCTCTTCCGGCACAGACAGTTTTTTGCCTAAATTTATTTTAAATGTTACATTTACAAACATTTCAGGCTTTAATTTTTGCAATGTGTTTGTAACTTCAATTTTTACTTTTACAGATCTTGTCATAGCATCAAAAACTTGGGGAATTGAAACAATCTTGCCATCAAATATCTCTCCTTTATAAGCTTGAGATTCAATCTCAACATTCTGTCCATCTTTTATTAAGCCATATTCATATTCATAAATTGTGGCATACACAAAAGCTTGAGTGCCTGGAAGAATAAGATTTGATTGTGATTTTCCGTTATTCTCAAGAACTTTAATCTGTGAATTGCTCATTCCAAGAACTTGCAATCTTTTTTTTGAAGCAGAGATCAAATCAGCATCTTTTAGCTCTAATGCCGATATAAATTCTTCTTGCGCAACATAAAGATCGGGATCATATGCAACTGTTCCAACCGTTTTTATCTCTTTTACAAGATTGCGGAAAATAGCAGAAGATGTTTCAACCCCTATTATATTTTCTTCCTCTTTTGAGACAGATATCATGTTTTCCATGGTTTGAGCCTCTTCTGTTCCCATTGTTTTTGAAGTTTCAGATTTAAGTGTTATCCCTTTAATTCCGGTTGTAATGCTAAAGTTTAAAGCCATGTGTGGCTTATCAGGAATATGTATTTCCATATTCAAGTTCCATGTCCCATCCATTGATAAAGAAAGTTCCGCATGATAAGCATCCTGATGAAGCGTAGCTTCCGTTTGTGCAAACATTGCGGGCATACCACCCATCGCCGGCATTCCATAATTTATGTGAATCATGGCGTTTTTGACAGGCATTCCCATGCTATCTATTAATTTAATGCTTAAAGTATTATCGGAAACTTTTGGAGGAGAAGGATTAGTTGATATTTCAAGGCTTATGTCTTCTATCTTGAAAACCTGTGGCTTTTCCGCACAACCAGTTAGGATTAAGACCCCCAATAAAAAAGAAAAGATCATCGCCAGCATAAGGGAGTATCGCGATACGCCCTTACGCTTAGACACAGCAACTTCTCGCATAACTAGATATCTCATCTTCCCATCTCCTTTCCAGTAATCCTCTCAAGCCAGGCTATAGCCTTTCCAAGAGAGACCTGGTTTTCATAAAGTTTCAATTTTGACTCTTTATACATCCTTTCAAGTTGAAGCAAAGTCTGGAAATCGGTTTTCCCTGATTGATAAGCAGTAAGCGCAACATTTAAAGCCTGTAAGCTCTGCGGAACAATGCTTTCCTCATAAAGTAAAAAAGTTCGCTTGGCGGATTCCGCCATAACATAAGATTCGGTTACCTCCCATGATGTCATGTTAACCATATTACGAAAAGTCGCTTCTGCCATTTCACGTTCAAATCCGGCAGAAGAAAAAGAATATCCTTGTTTCCAAAAATAAAGCGGAATAGAAATAGATGCCATTGCATCCCACCCATCTCCTACACGGTTTTTTACTCCAAGATCAATGTCAGGGAAAAACTCCATTTTAGAATCTAAGTGAGAATAATCCTTCATCGCAATTTCTGCCTTCATCGCAAGAAGTTCTGGGCGATTTTCTAGTGCTAAATCCCTTAAAGAAGATAACGATTCAAGTGTTGCCAAAACTTCTAATGATGAATCAGTTTCAATTATATTATTATCATTTACGCCCATAAAAGCTTTTAATTTTGACTCTTTTGCAGACCTTTCCTGTTCCAAATTAGTTAATTCGTTATTTGCCAAAAGATATTCGATATTTGCCTGAAGCATATCCGATTGCATAACGCTTCCTATAACATATTTGGCTTCAGCGACCTTTTTTATTCTCGAAAGATAATTTTTGACATCTTTCATAATTGTAATTGCTCTATCTAAAAAGAAAAGATTATAATATAAGGATTTCGTTTCATTTAGAATTTCTAGTTTTTTAGATTTATAGCGATACTCCCACATTTGAGCGGAAGCTGCCGCCATTTGATATTTGGCATAAATTTTACCAGGAAACATTATCATCTGGCTTGCGGTATACATTTTCATTCCGCTTTCAAGATTGGATAAAGATTCCGCCTGTTCATATTCAATCCCAATTTTAGGATCATCAAGAGATAAAGTCTGCGGAATTTTTGCCTTTGCCGATTCCCATGCTGCTTTATAAGAGGCTATGTCAGGATTTTGTTTGAGTGCAGAATTCACTGCATCTTGAAGTGAAAGTGGAGCAGCGTCCGCGAATAGTGCAAAAAACGCTAGAAGAACAGGTATTATTAAAAATATATTTAAAGGTCTCAAATTCGATGCCTTTAAACATTGGATTGTAAATTTACTCCTAAATTTCAAGGAACTCAATATAAAAGTCCAGACAGTGTCTGGATTATTGTTTTGATCAACAATTTCCCTATTCAACCTTGCACCCCTATTTAAGATTTTATTGTATACACTATGTGACAATTATCCAACAAGTTGTTGGATTTTTTAATAAAAGGAAATATGGGATTTGTGCAACAAGCTGTTGCACAATTGTTTCATCTGCATATATTTTGTTATTGGCTTTCATCTTTTTCACTTGGCTCCTAACCATGCACCCAAAAGTCAAAAAAATCAAGCCAATAGATGTGATGAAATTGGACATTGGGAATTGGAACTTTTCCCCGCTTCTTTATTTTGCATATTTCCCCTGATTTTTCTTAAATTCGGGAGGACATCCCGCACAACAGAAAGAATATATTCTTTTCGCGGTATTTGTGAAAAATATTTTATCAGCTTTATGTTTGTCGATATTAAGATTATCATCTTCTTTAATATTAACCAGCCAGTCAGAATCCCAGATTACTTTAAAGTTATTAGTCTCTATCCCTCCACTGTGGTGATGGGCTATAATATCAAGAACTTCTCCTATTTTATCCTGAGGAAATCCTATGTCCTCAAGGATTTTTTTCGCAATTGGGGGGCCTTCTATCTCCTGATATTTACCAGCTGTTGAATTGTATTTTTTTTCTGCGTTGTGGATCCCTATATCATGCAAAATAGCAGAGGCAATTATAATGTCTTTATCTCCCCCCTCTTTTGACATAATTTCTTCCGCAAAATATAAAACCTTTTTCGCATGACTTATCCTTTTCTGATCACCATCAAAATAAGTTTCCATTGCCTCTAGCAACTTATCTTTCATCTTTTTACTTACCTTTATTTACCAATCCCTCTCCCTCTGGGAGAGGGTGCCTGCCTGCCAATCTTCAAACTATCTATAAATTTGGGTGAGGGTTTTATATCCACTCTTCTTTTAAGATATCCCCTTTGATCCCCACAATAGTTAATTTAATTGGAATTTTTCTTTTTGCCTGCGCCTGCGCCTCTTTTGCAATTGCAAGGAGGCCGGAACAGCACGGAACTTCCATAATCATAACAGTCAAAGTATTAATCTTTGCCTCATCTATCATAGTCTTAATTTTATTTATATAAATTTCCTTGTCGGCATCAAGTTTTGGGCAGGCAATTGCCAAGCTTTTATCTTTTAGGTAATCTTTGTGGAAATCGGCCAATGTATACGCGATACAATCTGCCGCCAAAATGACATCTCTTCCTTTAAAATAAGGGGCATTGGGAGGTACAAGATGAAGCTGTACCGGCCACTGTCTAAGCTCTGAGCCTCTTTTTCCCTCTGAAAAATCAATCATCTTCGCCCCCGGGCATCCACACTCTTTATCTTTCCTCTTATCCTTAAACTCCGGCACAGGAATATTCTTTTCTTTTAAAACTTCCATCGCCTCTTTTAAAAACGTCTCCTCCCCATGGTCATTTAGATGCAAAAGATGGGCTTTTATAACATTTGCTCCACCTTTAATAATATTCTCCATAGTCTTTTTTTCATCATAAGGTTCTGCGTCCCTCTCTTCTATTTTTATGGCATCAACAGGACAGGATCCAATACATGCGCCTAATCCATCGCAAAAGAGATCAGAAATCAATCGAGCTTTGCCATCAATAAGCTGAAGAGCTCCTTCGGGACATCCTGGAATACAATCGCCACACCCCATACACTTTTCTGTATCTATTTTTATTATTTTACGTTTCATACCTCAAACACCCCCATAATATGTATATAATATATATATTATATACATATAAAACCCTTTGTCAATATTGGGAATTGAATTATTATAATTTTGTTCTACAAATTTAGGCGTCAATATAATTACCTTCAAATAAATTATTACTCTCTTTTTTGCAACATGCAATGCAATTTTTATTCTTTATAAAATTGATTTTTCTAAAAGATGACTTAAGCACATCAAAAGTCAAAAGCTCCCCTACCAGAGGATTGCCTATGCCCAACACCAATTTAAAAACCTCCAAAGACTGAATAGATCCAACAACCCCTGCTAAAGCTCCAAGAACCCCTGCTTCACGACAGCAAGGAGTGGTCCCCGAAGGTGGGGGCTCCTTAAATAAGCATCTGTAACAAGGTCCTTTTTTCACATCAATAGTTGTTACATGGCCTTCATATCCGAGTAAAGCGCCATGTACAAAAGGTTTAGAAAATAAAACAGCTATATCATTTATAAGATAACGTGTATCAAAGTTATCACTGCAATCGACAATTATGTCGTATTTCTTAAAAATTTCTCCTATATTTTCTTTTGTTAAACGCAAATGATAAGGGATAATTTTTATCTCTGAGTTTAATCTTTTTAATTCATCTTTAGCTATTTCGGTTTTACTTTTCCCCAAATCTTCTTCTTTATATAAAATTTGACGATTTAAATTTGTTATGTCAACAAAATCATAATCAACAATTCCAAGCATTCCAATCCCGGCTGCAGCAAGATAATATGCAACAGAAGAACCCAATCCACCCAATCCAACAACTAGAACTTTTGATTTTAAAATTCTTTCCTGTCCCTCTTTCCCTATACCTGGCAAAATAATTTGCCTACTATATCTTTCCATAAAATCCTCTAACCCCCAGCCATAAACTTAATAAGTTCCACTTTATGCTTATCTTTAATTTTATATTCCTTAAAATCCTCTTTTTCCACAATATCATTGTCATTTATCTGTACAACAATCCTATACGGGTTCAAATTAAAATACTGAATTAATTCCAAAACAGTCAACTCCTGCTTAAACTCATGATTCTCTCCATTTATAATAACTTTTATCATATTGGGGATCTTTCCTTATCCAAAGTTGACACACTTATCTGCTTGTCCCAATCTTTAAATACGGGATCATATCCTTTTTCCCTTAACACAGAACAAACCTCATCTAGACTTCTGGTATCAGAAATATTAAATTGCTTTTTACTTTTTTTTTGATTCAGATACCCGCCAGGATTAGTTTTTGATTCTGCGCTCATTTGTGTTATCCCCAGAGAGATTAAATTATTTCTAAAATTTTCATCCTCTCTGGTTGATAAAACAAGCCCAATGCTCGAAAGATAAATTCTTAGAGCAAATAACAACTGAAGAAATTGCCTGTCAGATATAGGGTTCAAAGGTTTAAACCCCGCCGTTGAAACTTTTATTCTAGGGAAAGAGACAGAAAGCTGCGTTCTCCAATATTTTTTTTTCAGATAAAAAGCATGTAAACCAAGCAACGCCGACTCCTCAAAAAAATTCCCAAGCCCCAAAAGAACCCCTATATTAATTCTGTAAAAACCTGTATCTGCCGCTCTTTCTGGCGTAAGCAACCTAAACTCATAATCAGATTTCGGACCAGAAGGATGAACCTTTTTATATAACTTTCTGCTGTAAACTTCCTGATAAACAGTCACGCCATCTGCTCCAGAAAGATAAAGTTCTTTATATTCATCGCTTGATAAAGGAAAAATCTCAAGAGATATGGATTCAAACTTTTCATGCAAAGAAGAAATTATCTTTTTAAGATAATCCATAGAGATCTTCGACCTCTTTTCTCCAGAGACAAGAAGTATATGTCGAAATCCTTTATTATAAAGAAAGTCCGACTCTTTAATGACATCTTTAACCGAAAGAGAAATACGACTTCCAACGACATTATGATTAAACCCACAATATAAACAACAATTATCGCATTCGTTGCTAAGATAAAGAGGAGCATACATCAAAATAGCCTTTCCAAAAAAATTTAATGTTAAAAGTCTGGCTTTTTTTGCAATATCCTCTAAAAAAAAAGATGCGGCATCAGATAAAAGAACAAGATAATCATTAAAGCTTATTTTATCCTTCAATAAAACAGCATAAACATCTGAATCCGAAGCATTTTTTATAATTCTAAGCGCTTCTTTTAAATCAAAATCATTAATTACATTAATAAAACTCATAAATATGCTTTTTTAAAGAAAATGGGAACGTTATCTCAAAAATCCAGTCAAAGGACTGGAAGCTAACCCTTTTTTTTGGGGTGTCCCAATTCCAATCTCATATGCCTGGCGACCGGCTAAAACAGCTAGCTTAAAAGCCTCCGCCATGTTTATAGGGTCTTTTGCCACAGCAATTGCAGTATTAACAAGAACAGCATCCGCCCCCAATTCCATAGCAAAAGCTGCATGTGAAGGAGCTCCAATTCCAGCATCTACAACTACAGGAATAGTTGACTGTTCAATTATAATCTCAATAAATTCTCTTGTTTTAAGCCCCTGATGCGACCCGATAGGAGAACCAAGAGGCATAACAGTCGCACAACCAATCTCCTCCAGCCTTTTTGCCAAGATAGGGTCAGCATTTATATATGGGAGGACAACAAAACCCTCTTTCACCAAAATTTCTGCTGCCCTAAATGTCTCTATTGGATCAGGCAAAAGATAATTTGGATCAGGCGTAACTTCAAGTTTTACCCAGTTTCCTATTCCAGATGCCTTGGCAAGCTTCGCCAGTCTAACAGCCTCATCACAGGTTCTAGCCCCCGACGTATTGGGTAAAATAAGATATTTTTCAGTGTCAATGGCATCAAGAATGTCTTCCCCCTTTGAGTTTAAATCTATACGCCTCAAAGCAACGGTTACAATTTCTGTTTCAGCCGCAAAAAGAGCTTTACGCAAAATTTCATTAGATGGAAATTTTCCTGTGCCAAGAAATAACCTGGAAGAAAATTTTTTGCCTGCTATTTTCAAAAAATCTTTTTTTTCTGTCTCTTTTGACATAAGTATTATTTAAAATAACCTCTTATAGAACATAATAAGATAAATCTCATTAAATAGTCAATGAGGCCTTTTTGACACGGCAAAAGTCAAACAAATCCAAACAATATAATTTTTTATTTGGAAATCAAAAATATCCCTTCAACAGCCCTCCAATTTATAAATGGGCCATAAATTTTATTTCCCTTTTCATTTAAGTAAATCTCTTTTAAAATTTTAAAGCTGTTCTCCTTGCAAAGAATTTTAAAATCTTTTATGGTCATAAGCCTAATATTTGGAGTATCATGCCATTCATAAGGAAGCGTCTTTGTCTTGGGCATGCGTTGATGTGCAAGCAAATTAAGCAATAAGTTCCAATGCCCAAAATTTGGGAACCCTACAATGGCTTTTTTGCCTGCTCTTACCATGTCCGAAACTAAAGAAACAGGATTAAAAACTGCCTGCAATGTCATATTTAAAACAACAAAATCAAAGAAATTATCATCAAAGCTCGCAAGCCCTTTGTTTAAGTCAAGATGCAAAACAGACAGTCCTTTTTTAAGGCATTGGTTAATGTTTTCCGGGGAATTATCTATTCCTATGCCCTTTACATTTTTATTTACTATCAAAGAATCAAGCAATGACCCATCGCCACACCCCAAATCCAAAACTTTTGAATTATCAGAGATAAAATCGGAAATTATTTTATGATCAGGCTTTGTCGTCTCTTTGTAAATCACTTTTTAGCTCCAAACAAAAAACTTTTTACCGCATCCGTCAATTTATCAGTTTCTAAAAGAAAAGCATCATGTCCGTAATTTGACTCAATTGTTCTATAAGATACATCTCCAAAATTATCTTTTATGGCATCAACAATT
The DNA here is from genome assembly GCA_001771505.1 of candidate division WOR-1 bacterium RIFOXYB2_FULL_36_35. NCBI lineage: Bacteria > Bacillati > candidate division WOR-1 bacterium RIFOXYB2_FULL_36_35. Next base: position 13,008 of record MEUA01000054.1, on the reverse strand, counting down.
TCTAACGACTGGTACTCCGGAAACAACCAATCAGATTTAAAATAAATTATTAAAAATTTAGCCGTAGCCTTTGAAAAAGCTCTTTTTAGGCTGCCTGCCCCTTCATCCTCCAAATTAAAAAGATCAATAGCTCGGGTCAAATAAAGATAACTGTTGGCGTCAAATCTCTCGGTAAAGGTCAAACCTTTATGCCTTAAGTAACTTTCGACTTCAAAAAGAGGGTCGGAAAATTTAACCTCCGTTATTTCTTGTTTCTTCATCCCTCTGCCAAATTTATTGCGCATAGATTTATCGCTTAAATAAGTAATATGCCCTATCATCCTTGCGATTGCCAATCCATGATTAGGAAAAGATTTTCCGTAATAATCTCCTTTCTGCCAATTAGGATCATGTACAATTGCCTGTCTTCCAACTTCATTAAAAGCGATATTCTGAGGAGATGTTTTTGCGGATGTGGCAATTGCTATCACATTTTTTACTCTATCAGGATAACTTACGGAAAACTGTAAAGCTATCATCCCCCCCATAGAACCACCGGCAACAGCATGCAAAACATTTACCCCTAAATCGTCTAAAAGCCAAATCTGAGCTGCAGCCATATCTTTTATGGTAATAGAAGGAAATGTCATCGCATAAGGTTTTTTATTCTTTGGGTTTACGGTAGACGGTCCCGTAGAACCCATACACCCACCCAAAACATTGGCACAAATAACAAAATATTTATCCGTATCAAAAGCTTTTCCTGACCCCACCATACCATCCCACCACCCAGGCTTTATCTCTTTTGACGAATGTTTCCCTGCAACATGAGCATCTCCCGAAAGGGCATGAAAAATTAATATAGCATTACTTTTGTCTTCATTTATGCAACCATAGGTTTGATAAGCAATTGTAACGGGCCCCAAAAGCTTGCCACCCTCAAGATTAAGTTCTTCAAAAGTAAAATATTTTATTTCCGCAAAACTTAATATAAAAATCGACTCCTTAAACACAACTCAAAGCTTGGTCAATATCTTCTATAATATCATCTATATTCTCAATTCCAATAGACAATCTTATGTAATCAGACGTCACCCCCGCAGATATCTGTTCTTGCTCTGAAAGCTGTTGATGAGTTGTTGATGCAGGATGAATAACAAGAGTTTTAGCATCCCCAATATTCGCAAGATGTGAAAGCAATTTAACACTGTTAATAAACTTTTTACCTGCGTCTATTCCTCCTTTTATTCCAAACCCTATAATTGCTCCTGCTCCCTTTTTTAAATACTTAACAGTTTTATCTTTTTCTGAGCTTGTTTCAAGCCCAGGATAATTGACCCAAGAAACCTTTGGATGCTTCTCTAAAAACCTGGCAACACTTAAAGCATTCTCCGAGTGTCTTACAATCCTAAGATGAAGAGTTTCAAGCCCCTGAAGGAACAAAAAGGCATTAAACGGAGAGAGCGCCGGCCCCATATCACGCAGCAGTGTTACTCTAGCTTTTATTATATAGGCAATATTTCCGATCGGACGCAACGCATCTACAAATTTCAATCCATGATAGCTCGGATCAGGATCTGTAATCAGAGGAAATTTATTGTCTTTCTCCCAGTCAAACCTGCCGGAATCAACAATAATTCCACCAATGGATGTCCCATGCCCTCCTATAAACTTTGTTGCGGAATACACAACAATATCAACCCCATGATCTATCGGTTTTAATAAATAAGGAGTAACGGTATTGTCCAATATAAAAGGGATCCCAGCACTATGTGCAATGCTAGAAACAGCGGAAAGATCTGTAACATTTAATTTTGGATTACCTACACTTTCTGCATACAAAGCTTTTGTTTTCGAAGTAATTGCCTTTTTAAAATTATCAGGATCAGAAGAATCAACAAGTTTAACGGTAATTCCAAATCTTCGAAAAGTATTTGTAAAAAGAGTATAAGTTCCTCCATACAAATTATCCGCAGCAACAATTTCATCTCCTTCTTTAGCAATATTTAAAATAGATAAAGTAATCGCAGATTGGCCCGATGCCACAGCAAGAGCACCAACCCCACCATCTAAAGCCGCCATCCTTTTTTCCAAAACATCTGTCGTAGGGTTCATAAGTCTTGTATAAATATTTCCAAATTCTTTTAGAGCAAAAAGGTTGGCAGCATGTTCTGAATCTTTAAAAACATAAGAAGTTGTCTGATAAATGGGAACAGCCCTTGATCCTGTAGCAGAATCAGGCTCTTGTCCTCCATGCAGTAAAATCGTCTCATCTTTATAAACTTTAGTATTCATTTTAATTACCTCCTTTAATTTTGAAACAACGGTGTACTTATATATCTTTCAGCAGTATCAGGGAGAAGCACAACTATTAATTTATTTTTATTTTCTGGCCTTTCGGCCATCATCTTAGCGGCAAAGAGCGCCGCCCCACTAGAAATTCCAGCCATTATCCCGTCTGTTCTAGCCAATTTCCTTGCATTTTCAAAAGCATCTTCATTGGAGACCTGAATAATTTCATCATAAATTTTAGTGTTTAAAACTTCAGGAACAAATCCAGCGCCAATTCCCTGTATTTTATGCGGTCCGGGAACTCCTCCGCTTAACACAGGAGAATCTTTAGGTTCAACTGCAATAATTTTAATTGTTCCCCTTTTTCTTTTTAGGAATTTTCCAACCCCTGTAATTGTTCCTCCGGTGCCAATTCCAGCCACAAAAATATCTACTTTGCCATTAGTGTCTTCCCAAATCTCCTTTGCAGTTGTTTTATAATGAATTTCCGGATTTACAGGGTTTGAAAACTGCTGAGGAATAAAAACATTTTTATGCTTTTCTGCCAATTCATAGGCCTTATCAACAGCCCCTTTCATTCCCTTTGTCCCATCAGTCAATACAAGCTCAGCGCCAAGGAATTTTAAGAGGCTTCTTCGCTCAACACTCATAGTCTCAGGCATAGTTAAAATCAACCTATATCCTTTTGCAGCAGCAACCCAAGCTAAAGCAATGCCTGTATTTCCGGAAGTAGGCTCGATAATAACAGTATCTTTATCTATCTTTCTATTTTTTTCAGCATCTTCAATCATAGCAAGTCCAATCCTATCTTTCACAGAACTTGCAGGGTTAAAACTCTCAAGCTTTGCAACAATTTTTGCTGGCAACCCTTCCACAAAACGATTTAGCATCACCATAGGCGTTTTTCCAACCAACCTCGTTACATCCTTTGCTATCTTTGACATATACTTTTTCTCCTTTTTGAACCCTCATCCAATCACTTACCTTCGCCCTCAGGGAGAAGGACTTGTCGGTATTTCGCTAACTACCAATTACTCACAAATACTTACCTGGGTGAAGATTATATATTATAAGTATATAATTCTTTTTTCTTACTTTCTCTTGTTAAAATATCATCCAATGTAATACTAGATAATTTTTCTTTAACGCAATCTTCTGCCTCCACAAGAACATTGCACACAACATTATTCCTCCTAACCTTGTAATTGCATGCGCAAAATTCTATAGCCCCCTCAAAAACATCCACAACATCAAGCATAGTTATATCTATAGGTTTTTTTAAAAGTATATACCCCCCTTTTTTCCCTCTTACACTTTCAACTACTCCAGACCGTTTTAAAACAAGCAAAAGCTGCTCAAGATACCGTATGGGAATTTTTCGATCTTTAGATATCTTTTCTATTTTTAAAGGCTTTTTTTCATAATTAAGCGCAAGTGCAAGCAAAGCCCCTGCCCCATATTGAAACTTAATTGAAAATTTCATATTTCAATAATACTAGCTACAAAAACCATTGTCAAGAACTTTCTTTGATTATGTCGATCTATTTAGTCAAGATTAACTAAGACAAAAGCTTCATCAAAACATCTTTTGTGATTTATGCTAAAATGGCTTTTAGATCCTTTTCAACATTTGTTATAGGCATAACATTAAACTTGTCAACCAAAACTCCTAAAACATTCGGTGTTATAAAAGCAGGAAGTGTCGGGCCCAATCTTATATTTTTAATGCCAAGATAAAGTAGAGTCAAAAGAATCACAACAGCCTTTTGTTCATACCATGAAAGAACAAAAGACAAGGGAAGATCGTTAATCGACAAGCCAAAGGCATCAGACAAAGCAAGGGCTATTTTTATCGCGGAATATGCGTCATTGCATTGTCCAACATCCAAAAGCCTTGGAATACCTTCGATATCTCCAAACTCCAGTTTGTTAAACCTGTATTTACCGCAAGCCAAGGTTAAAATAACAGAATCTTTTGGAACAGCCTGAGCAAATTCAGTATAATAATTTCGACTACTCTTTGCGCCATCGCAACCACCAATCAAAAAGAAACGCTTTATCTTTCCATCCTTTACAGCCTGTACAATGCTATCTACTACATTCATAACGGCATTATGCCCAAATCCTATCGTTATATATTTAGGATCAGCATCATTATCAAATCCTTTAGCTCGAAGCGCAGCATTAATTACAAGAGTAAAATCTTTATTATCAACATGAACTGCAAAAGGCCAATCGACAGGCCCTGATGTAAAAATTCTATCAATATAACCTGCAGGCTCTTGAATACAATTTGTTGTCATAAGTATTGCCCCGGGAAAATCTTTAAACTCTTTTTTCTGATCCTGCCATGCGCCGCCATAATTACCAACCAAATGTTTATATTTTTTAAGACGGGGATAAGCAAGGGCAGGAAGCATCTCGCCATGGGTATAAACATTTACCCCCCTCCCCTCTGTCTGCTTTAATAGCTCTTCTAAATCTTTTAAGTCATGGCCGGAGACAACTATGGCTTTTCCGGAAATCGGCGTTACCCTAACCTTGGTAGGCTCGGGATGTCCATAGGCTTCTGTATTTGCCCTATCTAAAAGCTCCATAACTTTTAAATTAATTTCTCCGCATTTAAGATTGTAAGACAAAAGATCTTCAATTGAAGGGTTTGTCTTGTTTAAAAAGTTAAGTGCATCTTGAAAAAAAATATAAATATCTTCAGCTTCTTTTCCTAAAATATACGCATGATAAGCATAAGCAGCCGCACCTTTTAATCCATAAGTTAAAAGCTCTTGCAAAGAAATAATATCATCATTTACCACATTAATTTTGTTTATTTTAGATACAGATCGGCCATAATTTATAAGATAATCAGCATCATCCTTAAACTCAAAATTTGCAGCCCCTTTTAACTCAATATTTTCTATGCTTTTATTTCCAACAGCATCTTTGTAAGCTGCCTTTAACTCACTCATAAAATCATTAAGTTCAACAAGAATACTCCTTAAACTTTTAAGATCAAAATTTACATTTGTAACCGTCGAAAACAATGCCTTTAAGACGAAACGATCCGCTTTTCTATTAATAATCCCAGCCTTTTTTAATGGGGAAAAATATGAGGCAAGACCTTTTAGTCCGTAGACTACAAGATCTTGAAGCGCAGAAACTTCGGGACTCTTTCCACAAACCCCCTTAACTAAGCATCCCTTGCCTCCAGCTGCCTGTTCACACTGATAACAAAACATTTTATTTTCCATGACAAGCCTCCTTAATATATATAATTTGTATATATTATACATTTTTAAGGAGGTATGTCAACATACAAAAAGAAAGAGTCGGACTAAGACACACAAAATACAAACAACCTGAAGAAATAAAAATTTAGGATTAACCCCGATTATTCAGCCCGATTAGGATAATCGGAGTTCACGGCAGAATCAATAACCAACAAATTGTCAAACATTTACTCGAGGTATGAATAATCGGTGCTAAACCGATTCAATCACATAATACTTGAGTCTGCGACCACCAAATTTTATGGCTTCATTATGGTTTCTAAACCAAATATCTATACGCTTATAAAATCTTTTATTCATTCTATCTTCAACTATAAAAATACGATCTCCAAACCCTTCTAGTTTTACTTTTGTTCCAAAAGGCAAAAAATTCGAAGCAATAACCCCTTCCCTGCAGCGAGTGCCTAAAGCCGTTGTCCAGGGGGAAGAATCAGTTTGATTTGGCAATGAATTGTAAGCAGTGCTAAAAACAATTCCGCTATATATGACTTTATGTTCACCGTTTTGATTAATAGAAGTTGTTAATACAAAAAAGAGCAAAATCAATGAAAAGGTGAAAAATTTCACTCCTGTTACAATCTTTTTTCTAAGCCATCTATTCCTTCTTATTTTACCGACTAATCTCTTAAATGCCATCTACCTATATATCGGTCTTTTTCAACAAGAAATTGCATGTAAAATAAAAAAACCTACCTTTAAGCCCCGCAACATTTTTTATGTTTTTTGCCGCTTCCACACGGGCATGGATCATTACGACCAGTTTTTTCCATGTTTTTAATCGGCTCTGGTTTCGGAGTCGCACTGTTTTGCAATCTGTTTGGAGCAAAACTCTCCTGCAAATTGTCTTCAGGATTACTATATAAAATATTTTTCTTTTTTGGAATGATTGACTCATCGCTTTTTACAACTTGAATTTTAAGAATTAAACTTACAGCCTCTTCTCTTACAGAAGACATCATCTCCTGAAACATCTTATATCCTTCAATCTTATATTCAACTAAAGGGTCTCTCCCTCCATAACCTCTAAGGCCTATCCCGTTCCGCAAATTGTCCATATTATCTAACTGTTCAATCCAGCTTGAATCAACAACCCGTAAAAGAACAATACGTACAAGATCAGACATAGCATTAGCCCCTATCTCCAGAACTCTTTGCTCATAAGCCTCTCTAAGTGTTTGCACCAACACATTGCGGATTTCTTCCTTCTTGCTGATTTTTTTTATTTGAGCGATTCCTTCGATAGGCAGAATTTCACTGATTGATTTTATAAGACTGTCGATATCCTCATCCCGCAAATCCTCTTCTGACAAAAAAGCGTGAATTTTGTCGTCAATAACCATTCCCTGCATCTCAAATATTTTTTCTTCTATATTTTCTCCCAGCAAAATCCTTCTTCTTAAACTATAAATCGTCTCCCGTTGCTTATTCATAACATTATCAAACTCTAAAATCTGTTTTCTAATCCCAAAATGATACTCCTCTACTTTTTTCTGGGCATTTTCCAAAGCTCTTGAAATCAAAGAATGTTCAATAGGGGTTCCTTCCGGCAACCCCAGCCTTTCCATAATGCCTGAAATCCTGTTTGATCCAAAAAGTCTCATAAGATCATCTTCCAAAGAGACGTAGAATTTGGAAAACCCAGGATCCCCCTGCCTCCCAGCCCGACCTCTCAACTGATTATCAATTCGCCTGCTTTCATGCCTCTCTGTCCCAATAACGTAAAGCCCCCCCAAAGCAACAACTCCTTCACCTAAAACAATATCAGTCCCCCTCCCTGCCATGTTCGTTGAAATAGTAACCGCTCCACGCTGTCCGGCGCGAGAAATAATTTCCGCCTCTTTTTCGTGCTGTTTTGCATTCAAAACATTGTGGGGAATCCCTTTCCTGAAAAGCATGTTTGACAACAATTCGGAATTTTCAATAGAGACAGAACCTACCAGCAACGGTTGACCTATTTTATGTTTTTCAATGATTTCAGAAACAACCGCATTGAATTTTTCTTTTTTTGTTCTGTAGATCACATCAGATAGATCTTTTCTTATCATCGGCTTATTAGTAGGAATAACCAAAACCTCTAACCCATAGATCTTCCAAAATTCTGCCTCTTCTGTCTTTGCCGTCCCCGTCATCCCTGAAATTTTTTCATAAAGCCGAAAATAATTTTGAAAAGTTATTGTAGCAAGCGTTTGAGATTCTTCTCTAATCTTAACCTTCTCTTTAGCCTCTATTGCTTGATGTAATCCATCGCTATATCTTCTCCCCGTCATAAGTCGCCCGGTAAACTCATCAACTATTATTATCTCCCCATCCTTTACCACATAATCAATATCTTTATTAAATATATAAGTTGCTTTTAAAGACTGAATTATCTGATGGGCTACATCCATGTTTTGAATATCAAATAAATAGTCTATTCCAAGGATCTTTTCAACCTTTTTTATCCCCTCTTCCGTCAAAATTGCATTCTTTGTCTTCTCATCAAGTGTAAAATCTATCTCTTTTTTAAGATTTTTTGCAACGCTATCCCCTTTATGATAAGTTTCAACCTTATCTTGAACCATGCCGGAGATAATTAAAGGGGTTCTTGCCTCATCTATCAAGATAGAATCAACCTCATCAACTATTGCATAATTTAAGTCTCTTTGCACACACTCTTCTATTGATAAAGACATGTTGTCTCTAAGATAATCAAAGCCAAATTCATTATTTGTTCCATAGGTTATATCAGAACTATAAACAACCTTTCTTTCATGGGGATGCATATCATGTTGAATACAACCAACCGTCAAACCTAAAGCTCTATAAACAGGGCCCATCCACTCAGAGTCTCTTTTTGCTAAATAATCATTTACCGTAACAAGATGAACCCCCTTTCCGGTTAAAGTATTAAGATAAGCAGGAAGAGTGGCAACAAGAGTTTTTCCTTCTCCTGTCTTCATCTCGGAAATTTTCCCCTGATGAAGAACAATCCCCCCAAGAAGCTGAGAATCAAAATGCCTCAATCCTATAGTCCTTACAGCAGCTTCACGAACACATGCAAAAGCCTCTGGAAGCAAATCATCTAAAGTTTCACCATTTGACAGACGTTTTTTAAATTCATCTGTTTTTAAGCGGAGTTGTTCATTTGAAAGCTTTTTTATAGAATCTTCAAGAAGGTTTATCTGATCAATTAACAATTGAAGGTTTTTCAGTTTTTTCTCATCCGAATCACCTATTAAATTTAATATCCAGCTTAAAATACTCACATTATTGTTGTGTTTCTCTGCCGTTCTTTAAGTTTTTCTGCAACCCTGCGGGTCTCTTTCATATGTTTTTCTTTATGCCGAACTAATTGGCGTTTTAATTCTTCGTAGACCAAATCAATTGCAGCATACATATCTTCTCCAACTTCCGAAGCATGTACAACTTTTTTCCCGGAGACCCAAATTGAGACATCTGCCACATGGGAATTTTTTATATCCTTATTTTTTCTAACATCCAAAACAACCATCATCTTAATAATATTTTTATAGAATTCCTGAAGCTTTTCGAGTTTTTTAGTGGCATATTGACTGAGAGGAGAAGTAAGCTCTATCCCATGCCCCTGTATATTCATTTGCATAAAAATCCCCCTTAGTTATATTATATTTTTTATTTTAACACAATTAAATAGCCCTTGAAAGGGTAAAAACATGAATTTCTTCCGTCCCTGCATCTCTTAATACTTTTGTGCACTCGGAAATAGTCGATCCTGTTGTATAAATATCATCTATTAAAGCTATTTTCTTATTTATGACAAATTGAGGCGCGTTAATAATAAAAGCTCCTTTTACATTCTTAAATCTATCTTTTTTAGGAAGATCAAACTGTGGTTTTGTATCTTTAATTCTATGTAATAAACCTATTACAGTAGGAACTCCTATCATATTGCTTATCTGATGAGACAACAATTCTGATTGATTAAAACCTCTCTCGTGCAACCTATTATAATGCAAAGGAACAGGAACTAAAAAGTCTAAAGCTTTTGAGCCGATATTAGCCAATATATATCTTGCCATAATTTCCCCTAACGGTTTTACCAATCGCGTTCTTTTATTGTATTTAATTTTTCTTATGGCTTTTTTCAAAGAGCCTTCATACAAACCAATAGAATGAACAAAAGTTGATGGTTTTAAATAGGAAATCTGTGCCAAGCATCTCTGGCAAAAAAGATCATGCCCCAAAGAATTACACACTTCGCACTTGGGTGGAAATATTAAATCTAAAAGCGCTTTAATAATTTTCATACGCTAAAAACAATAGAATTATAATCATAATATAAGGATAATTCCAGTTAAATCCAAGATAACTGATAAAAGAATGCTGCGGGGTCAAGCATATTACTTTAAAACTCTCTTGAAAATTGAAAGCTAAATTCGGTTGTGATATCATTGCTCCAGTATGAACTGGCAAGAAATCATCACCCTCCTTGAACAAGGCGAAGGTCAGTCTGTTGAATTTGAAAAACAGATCCCATCAACCGAAGACTTAGCAAGAGATGTCGTTGCTTTTGCCAATTCCGACGGCGGTAAAATAGTCCTCGGCATTGATGATAAAAATAAACATCTGATAGGCCTTGACATTGATCCTCTTGAATTTAAAAACAGGATAAAAGAAATTATTGCCAATCATTGCACTCCCCCGATTTCCTTTGAAATCGAAATTATTGATAGAAACCCAAAAAAAATAGCGGTAATTAACATTTTTGAGGGTGATGAAAAACCTTATAAAACAGATGATATTTGTTATATCCGTGATGTATCAGAATCACGTCCCGCAAAAGAAGAAGAAGAAAAGCTTATAACAAACCCATGGAGCGGTCATGGACTAAACAAAAGGCAATTAAGAGCTCTTCAGCATATTCAGGAACATGGAAATATTACCAATCGTGAATATAGGGAAGCTTTCGGTGTTTCACATAAAACAGCCCACATTGAACTTACAATATTAGTCGACAAAAGAATATTAAGAACAGAAGGGCTAGGCAGATCCACAAGATACATTCTTCCTTCCTGATTAAAATAAATCTTCGTGTTGGGAATCTCTTTAAAAAAACAATATTTTACCGCTAAAACATCATTAAAATATCCTTAACCCCGATTATTCACGGTGAACTTAGAAATCAACCCGATTGTCATAATCGGGATTGAAAAAGTTGTAATCAATTACCCCTTTTGTTATAATAAATTTTGTTCTTATATAAAATTTTCAAGAAAGGAATTTTTCAGATGAGAAGACCAATTATTGCCGGAAACTGGAAACTAAACAAAACCATTGTCGAAGCCATCGATCTTGCCTCAAAAATAAAAGCCTCAGTTGGGAATGTTAGCGATGTCGAAATTGTAGTTTGCCCCGCCTTTGTTGCCATTGATGCTGTTTCACAAACTTTAACTGATTCCACAATTGGAGTCGGAGCCCAAGATATGTACTGGAAAGATTCCGGCGCTTTTACCGGCGAAGTTTCTGCTCCTATGATTAGAGGAGCCGGAGCAAGTTATGTTATAATCGGCCACTCTGAAAGAAGGCAATATTTTGGAGAAACAGATGAAACAGTCAACAAAAAACTGATGACCGCCTTATCCCACGGGCTTGTGCCAATTGTTTGTATCGGAGAAACTTTGGAAGAAAGAGAATCCGACAAAACATTTGATGTGATAAAAACTCAAATAAAAGGAGCCTTAAAAGATATAAGTGAAAGCGATCTTGAAAAAATCATAATTGCTTATGAACCTGTTTGGGCAATAGGAACGGGCAAGACAGCAACCCCAGAACAAGCCCAAGAGGTTCACGCTTTTATAAGAAAACATCTTCCTTCTACTATCTCAAAAAAAATCAGGATATTGTACGGAGGGAGTGTAAATCCATCAAATATAAAAGAGCTTATGAAAAAAGAAGATATTGATGGCGGACTAATTGGCGGAGCAGCTCTAAAAGTAGAAGATTTTGAGAAATTAGTTAAATTCAAGGAATAATCAAATTTGTTGAGGATGAAGAATTTATGACAAACAATCCAATGTTTTGGCTTATTTTTTTTCATTATCCTTGCAATTATTTTAATAATAGTTTTTATTAACTTTCTATCTCTCCCAAAGAGGTAGTAAAAAGGAGCTGATAGCAAATGGATATTGTATATCAATGGATCTTGCCAGTTACAGCAGGTGTTATTACCGGTTTGATTTTAATTTATCTTTATATAAGGTCAAAAGGGGCTCACTTATTATGATGAATTCTTTGCTGGATTTTTTTATAAAGTATATTTTACCTGTAGCAATAACTTTAGGTGCTTTTTTTGCTATTTGGATTAAAAAATTTTTAGAAAAAACGGCTGATTTATCTGCAGAAGATTGGTATAAAAAAAGAAAGGAGAATAAAAAATGAGTAAACTGTATGAAGAGTTAGGGTTAGTTAATACGAAGGAAATGTTTAAAAAAGCGATGGAGGGCAAATATGCTGTTCCAGCTTACAATTTCAATAATATGGAGCAGCTGCAAGCTATTGTAATGGGATGTGCGGAAAGCCAATCACCTGTTATCATTCAAGTTTCAAGCGGCGCCAGAAAATATGCCAATCAAACCCTTCTGCGATATATGGCTCAAGGGGCAGTTGAAATGGTAAGAAAAGAACTTAAAAGCAATATTCCAATATGCCTTCATTTAGACCATGGGGATACGTTTGAACTTTGTAAATCATGCGTGGATTATGGATTTTCATCTGTTATGATTGACGGATCACATCACCCTTATGAAAAAAATATTGAAGTGACAAAACAGGTTGTAGAATATGCCCGCGCACATGATGTTACAGTTGAAGGAGAACTTGGAGTATTGGCTGGCATTGAAGATGAAGTCAAAGCAGAAAAATCAAACTATACAGACCCAGATGAGGTCATTGATTTTGTAAAAAGGACAGGGGTAGATTCACTTGCTATTTCAATTGGGACATCGCATGGCGCTTACAAATTCAAATTAAAACCTGGCGAATCTGTCCCCCCGCTTCGTTTTGATATTTTAGAAAAGATAGAAAAAAAGCTTCCCGGGTTTCCTATTGTTTTGCATGGAGCCTCTTCTGTTGTTCAAGAATATGTGCAAATGATAAATAAGTTTGGCGGCAAAATGGATAATGCCGTGGGCATTCCAGAAGATCAACTACGTCGTGCGGCAAGCTCCGCGGTATGTAAAATTAATATAGATAGCGACGGACGTTTGGTTGTTACAGCAATTATCAGGAAAGTATTCGCGGAAAGCCCTTCTGAATTTGACCCAAGAAAATATTTGGGTCCTGCCCGCGAAGAATTAAAGAAACTTATTATCAATAAAAACAAGAATGTGTTGGGATCTGCGGGGAGATACTAATTTAGAGATGTCATCCCGGACTTGATCCGGGATCCAGATTGAGGCACTTAATTCTGGCGTTTGCCAGAATGACAAAGAAA
>MEUA01000053.1 GCA_001771505.1 candidate division WOR-1 bacterium RIFOXYB2_FULL_36_35 | reverse complement strand
GTGTAGTTGGCACAAGTATCGATTATCAAAATTTGCACACTTCGGGGATGCAATATGGAAGATTTTTTACTCAAGGAGAGGCCAATGCCAGGGATAAAGTTGCCATTTTGGGCAAAGCTGTTGCTGATGAACTATTTGGCAACCAAAACCCTGTTGGGCAGTTTGTCCGCATCAATCGTATTAGTTTTCAAATTGTTGGAGTGGCAGCCGAGCAGGGAGCACGCGGGTGGACAAACCTTGATGACCAGATAATTATCCCTGTCAAAACCGCAATGTACAGGCTTATGGGGGATGATTATATAGATTATTTTGAGGTCAAGGTGAAAAAACTCGATTCTATGGCTTATGTTTCACAGCAGATTACAAGCGAATTGATGCGTCTTCACCGCATGCAGGAGTCTGACCGCGAAAGCATTGACATTATAAATATGGCAGAAATCCAGCAGGCGGCGAGTGCCATGGTTGCAACGCTTTCATATCTTCTAGGATCAGTTGCGGTTGTAAGTCTTCTTGTCGGCGGTATCGGCATTATGAACATAATGCTTGTTATGGTAATGGAAAGGACTCATGAGATAGGATTGAGAAAAGCTCTTGGCGCGCAGAGAAGCGACATACTTGTCCAATTTTTAGTTGAGGCTGTTCTTATATGTTTGTTTGGTGGAATAATCGGAATAGGTTTTGGTATTTTAATTTCTTATATTTTGTCGACCCTTGCGCAATGGGTAATTTTTATATCTACGGGATCTATAATATTGGCATTTACATTCTCGGTTTTAGTTGGTGTCATCTTTGGCATTTGGCCCGCATGGAGGGCATCAAAATTGCTGCCTATTGAAGCACTACGATATGAATGAGAAGGAAAAAGACTTAACCCCGATTATTCATACCTAAGGAATTTTTTAATAGACTGTTAAAATTTTGTTAGTCTATGAATAATCGGGGTTAATGACTAATGAATTTGTGCATTAGTCATTCTTCATTAGGACATTTTTCATTTATCTCTAGCTTGTCGGACGCCTTACAATACGTAATGCAATTGGGGTATAGTTCTTAATATCCCAAATATGCTCATATAAAGAACTGCTACTGCGACTGTGGGCAGTAAAGCAAGTTGGGATTGCAACTGCCAGATCGTTTTGCCATTCTTCGTGGTAGTTTTCCATAAAATATTTAGTGCGTAGGTTCGCTCTCTCTTTTTTATGTGTAGCCGGCATATAATCATAAATATTTGGACTATACTTATATATATCCTTTGGCGGTGAACCTGGTTCTGTATATGATTTGTACTCATCCATTATAGGGGTCTTTTTCGGATTGGTTATCCATATTAAACATGGATTTCTTTTTTCATGAAAGGGTTGCACAACATTTTTTTTTATCGCTGCGCTGAACTCTTCAAGTGTTGGCAAACCAAATTCATAGCCTGTTCCTCCCCTTACTAAATTAAGCCTGCGTACAAATTCAGCAGCTTCATTATAACTTACATAAATCATAGGGGCGGCTTTTTTTTCTGGCGAAAGAGCACTTAAAAAAGATAATGTGATTTCTCCATTATTATCATCCCAAAATTCTTTTGGAAAAAGATCAAAATTCCCGCGACCATCAGGATCCCAAGCGTTTTCACGCCAATCTATTCCAAAATTTTCATTTATAATATTTGCTCCTAACATAGTCCTAAGAAAGAACCCGCTTGAAATATAACCAGTCATTTCAACTCCATTGTCAATAGGAGACATCGGTAAGTCTACAAATTGAAGTTCAGAAACAATATCTGTAAACTGTATAGATTCCTGACCTACTTGTACATTGTCCGGTCGTCTTTTTTGCAAAATATTAAAAACGTTATCTACTGTATCACCAGGACGAAAGTATCTTCCATTGCCTGACAGCCTTTGTTTAAGAATTTGCATTCCTTCGCTTTGGGTTGGCGCTTCTCCACCTCGAAAGCTTATTCCTTTTATTGTTCCTACTAATAAATTCATTTTTTATTCACTCCTTGTTTTTTTATCTATTTAACAAGTGAGTATCTTTTAATAATATAAAAAATTTCACACGATTTTTATTAGCATTAGAAAATTCTACGGACATGGTGACCTTTTTTGGCCTGCATGGAGGGCATCAAAGTTACTTCCGATTGAAGCATTAAGATATGAGTGACGGATTTGTCTTGGATCCCCGCTTTTGCGGGGATGACAAATTGCAAAAACTACCATTATGTAACAAGCCCATTACTTGACTATTTAACCTGTGCGGTTGTTTCTCCTACTATTAATTTAACCGGCAAAGTGTATCTATATGCCACTTCTGACGGAGAAACGATGTTGCTTAGCAGTTCTTTAACAGCCGCTTTTCCAAGTTGTTCTAAATTGATGTCGACAGTTGTAATATTTGGTTTTACCTGGTTTATGTAGGGAGGAAAGGGGAGATTGTCAAATCCTGTGATAGAAATGTCCTTTGGAATTTTCAACCCTGCTTCTGTCAATCTGTGGTAGATTTTATAAGCTATTCCATCGCTTTCACATACGATAGCGGTCGGCATCGGTTTTAGCTTTAAAATATTATCCGCCTCTTTTGATATAAGATTTTTGCATACATCAAAATCCCCGATAATAATATATTCTTCAGGCAGAGAGATTTCTGCTTCTTTTAAAGCATATTTAAATCCGTCAAGCCTGTCTGATGTTATGGGATCAAAAAAATCACTTCCAGTAACATAAGCTATCTTTCTGTGCCCCAATCCAATAAGGTGCTTAGTCGCTTCATAAATACCCGATCTCCCATCGCTCCATACGGTATTTAATTCGATCCACGAAGTCGGCCTGCCGCAGATAAGGAGAGGGATGTTTTCCTGTTTTATCATTAAGAGGTGTTCCTGTGAAATAACCCCCAAAATAATCACACCGTCTAAAACCTTTTTTGAAAACATATAGGGGAGGGTATCTTCCTTATCATCGAAGGATTCAATTATTACATTTATTCCCTCTTCTTTTGCTGATGACAAAATCGATTTGGTTACAGCGTTATAATAATCACCAAGTATGACATGATGTGTCGGACCTGTTATTCCTATGATCTTCTTTCTCTTTCCTCTCAATGTCCTTCTTACATAACCTAATTGCTCACAAGCCTCCAAAATTTCCATTCTTGTTTTTCTATTTACGAGTTTAGGGTTATGAAAAGCTTGTGATACTGTCGCAGGGGAACAGGCGACTTTTTTTGCAATATCTTTGATTTTAACTTTTTTTGCCATTTTATCTTATATCATTTTATCATATTTTTTATAAAAAAATTTCAGTATATTCTATAAATATTTTATATAAATTTGTACTATTTTTGTATTATTTTGCCATTATTTTTATTGTTATACAGCATAAAATATATGAATATAAAATTTATATAAATTTATATAATGAAATATTTATAAGTTTTATTAGAAGTTTATGCATGATGGAATAATAAGGAAAGGAGGTAGTAAGTTTATTTGAAATAGGGTAATTAGTTTAAGGAGGTATGTAATCATGGGAATAAAAATGACAAAGGTTTCGTTGTGGGCGCAAAGAGCTGAATGTGTTTTGTTTTCTTCTAGACATAAGTATATGGAAGGTTTAAGTAGTTTTTCCAGAAGGCTTGCGGTAAAATTAATAGAGACTTCTTATTTCCCACCACATACGATATTAGGTGATTTTATGCCGGCAACTTGTGAAATAGAACAATCATTTAAGCTTGATCCTAAAAAAGCTTTAGTAACCTTCTCAAGATTATTTTATGAAGAAGAAAATTTTATGTGCAGAGATAGGAACACCAAAAAAAAGCTTATGCCAAAAAATTGGAGTGTTAGTATTCCTCGATGTGTTTGTGCCGCTCTTTTATCGGCAGAAATTCGCGAGGTAGAATTTTTAGAACCAAAATGGAGGGTTACCAGTCGAGAAAATTTTAGAGGATCTGTAAATATTTTAAGTGATGCCATAATATCTGTTTTAAGGTCGCTTAGCCTTTCTAATACTTGGGAAGATGTAGTAGATTATAAAAAAAGAGGATGGAAACAACGTGATTGGGAATACTTAAATTTAACCTGGGGAAGGACGAGAACTTCTGTTGATCAAAGAAATAGACAGGTAGAAGTAATCGTTGGAGAGGCAAAAGGCGTAAAATTATATATTGAAATAAAAAGTATTGGTGATCATCAGAAAAAAGCAATTGTTAAATGGGACGAAACTAATGCAAAAAAAATTAGAGGCTATTAGAAGCTTGTTGTCTTCTGTGCTTCCCAGCCCCCAAAGAGGAAGAAGAATGGAAGAGAAAGGAGATAAAGAATGAGGAGTGAAGAAAGAGGCAAGCAAACTAGTAGAATCTCTTTGAACTTTCTTTTATTAGTATTAAATTAGTATTTATACACATTATTTTTATTGTATTAATGCTAAAATTTTAATGTAGACCTTAAAATTGCTTTACATTTTAGTAGTAATATGATAACTTTGTTTCTATGAAATCTCTCTTGACCTCTTGGACACTTGAAACCTCGATCCCTCGAACTTTTATATATATCCCCTGGATTTTATTTTGAAATGTTGATACAATTTGTCGGAAAGATGGATAAGGTGTTTTTGATGTAAAGGAGGAAAACAAAATGGGTATGTTTGATATGTTGAAAAATGCAAAGGATATGGTGGATCAAGCGAAGGGGTTTCAACAAGGGGCAATGAAAAGTCAACAGGCGGCGGCTCAACCTGTTAATTTAAATGATCCGATGTGGGCTCCTATAGAAGGGGTTACTCTTGATTTGTATGCCGAAATTTCCGCGGGTCTAATGAAGAATGCGGTTATGGGGTTGGAAGCTGTAAATAAATATGCTGAAAGTAAAGGGGTTCCTTCCGGCGCTTGGCAGAAGGTGCAAAACGGATGGGTTGCCAGAATGGGGACAAATGAACCTGTCAGGATGAGATTCGGAAATTTGTACAATGAGTTCTTGAAGTAAAAAATGACAGGCTTTTATATCGTATTAATTGGAATAGCAATTATTGTTTTTTCCTTTATTCATCAGGATTCATTTTTTATGTTGTCTCCAATAGGGAAGAGTTTAGTCCTTTTTGGTATTTTTTTTCTTATTTTTAGTAGTGTTGTTAATAAGTTCTTTTGGGGTTCTTTTAAGCCACATGATTCGCTAAAGAGCGCTTCCAAAAAAATGGAATCTATGGCAAGTTTTTTGAAAGAGCAAAACAGAATGAACAAGCTAAGCGCTTCGGGGCAACCTGTAAAAGTGAAAATTATAAGTTTACGGGATACTGGTCAGCTTGTTAATTTTGATCCTGTCTTAGAATTTAATCTTGAAGTTTTACATGAAAAAAAAGAGGATGATTACATCGTAAATAATCATCAACAGCTTGTGTCTAAGATTATAATATCAAGAATAATCCCCGGCAATATTTATCAGGCTAAAGTTGATCCAAATGATAAGAATAATGTTTATATATCGTGGCTATAGCTTTAGCCATAACTCTTGACAAAAAGATGTGGTTGATATTCAATATTAATATGTGTTATAATCTAAAGGTCGAAGTTTAATGGTAAAGAACATAAGAGTCTGCCTCTTTTGTCGTGTTGATGCTTCTTTAAGAGCTCTTCATCCGTTAATCGCAGAAAAATAAGTAAAAGGAGAATACTATAACATGAAGAGCATATTCGTTGGGAACCTTCCTTGGTCTGTAAAAAATGAAGATTTAGAAGCTAAGTTTTCAGAATTCGGCGCTGTATTGTCAGCCAGAGTTATGACAGACAAGATGACAGGCAAGTCCAGAGGATTTGGTTTCGTTGATATGGAAGATGCCGATGCCGAAAAAGCTATAGCTGCATTAAGCGGTTATAAGTGGGGCGATCGTGAAATCACAGTCAATGAAGCTAAGCCTAAGACTGACAGAAGAGATAACGATAGAAGCGGCGGATTCCGCAGAAGCTTCTAGTCTCTCAGTAATTTCAAACTGAAGGCCCTCGGGAAACCGGGGGCTTTTTTTTGCTCGAGGGACAGGCGATCCGTTAAGGGGGCTGTAATCCTTCAAGGGACTGTTGCGAAATGGTCATTCCCGTGTGGATCCCCGCTTTCGCGGGGATGACAAATCGCAAAAATTGTCATTACTCAACAGTCCTTACATCTTATTTGGTTTCAAATTTAACCCCGACCATGGTTAATAACAGCCAAAAGTTCTTCTGATGAGACAAGAAAACTTGATCCGTATGGAAGAAAAGCCACTCGATGTCCATCCTTAGGTATAAGTCCTATTGCTCCTGGAATTTTGAATTCCATATCCATTTTAAGTGTATCTTGTTTTAAATGGTTTTTTAAAAATTCTAATCCTATCGTTGCTGTTTGATAACTTTTCAGCCATGTGTCTAGAGCCTCTATTATTGTATTTCTACAAAAAGTAAAGTTACAATGTTTGTCTGCAAAAACCAGCAAATTTTGAATTGCTTGGGGTTGTCTGTTTTCATCCAAAGCTCCTATTATTCTTTCTAAATTTGCTCCTAATAATATACGTGCGGTTTTTCCTGTGTCTAAACCTTCAATTGTAAAACCTTTTCTTGCTGTTCCTGTGATGGCATAATGGAACTTGTGTTGGCGTAGCATTTTTAAGTAAGTTGGTTCTGTTTGAACATTACGTGGATATATTTTTGGGGTATCTGACGCTGTTACTTTAGTTCCCATTGATTTCCTCCTTAACCCCGATTGTCGGGACTTTGTGCTTTTCCTGTCTATGACTGCTTACGTATCTTTATATAAATCGAAAAATTTCACCCGATTATGATAATCTCTTAAAAGAATAATGAAATTTTCAAGGGTTTTTAATAATAATAATATGCCAGGAGGATTTATGTTTAGCAGAAAGGTTATCTCTTTTCATGTGCCTGAAATTGTTGAACGCAAAGATGTTCAACTCTTATTTACT